>ONPY01000160.1 GCA_900319835.1 uncultured Eubacteriales bacterium
GAATTTGATATTTTTGCCAGCATGGACCCCGCCAAAGAGGTGGGCGGCGACTTCTACGACTATTTCCTGATCGACGACGACCACCTGTGCATGGTGATCGCGGACGTCAGCGGCAAGGGCGTCCCCGCGGCCCTGTTCATGATGGCCAGCAAGATCATCCTGCAAAGCGTGGCCATGATGGGCCTTTCTCCCGCGGGCATCCTGCAAAGGACCAACGAGGCGATCTGCTCCAACAACGAGGCGCAGATGTTCGTGACCGTGTGGCTGGGCATCCTGGAGCTCTCCACCGGCAAGCTGACCGCCGCCAACGCCGGACATGAATTCCCGGCGATCAGAAAGCCGAACGGCGACTTTGAACTGTTCAAGGACAAGCACGGCTTCGTGATCGGCGGCATGGACGGCGTGCGCTACAAGGAATACGAGCTTCAATTGGAGCCGGGCAGCAAGCTGTTTGTGTATACCGACGGCGTGGCGGAGGCCACCAGCGCGGAGAAGGAACTGTTCGGCACAGAACGGATGGTCGAAGCGCTGAACGCCGATCCCCAGGCCGCGCCGCAGGAGATCCTCAAAAATGTCCGCGCCAGCGTGGATGGGTTTGTGAAGGAAGCCGAGCAGTTTGATGATTTGACCATGCTGTGCATGGAGTATAAGGGGCCGACGCAGTAAAACGATATATAGAGAAAACATGGAGGCATTTCTTTGAAAACGAATTTTGAAAACAATGTCCTGACGATCTATTTGGAGGGCCGCGTCGATTCGGCCAACGCCCCCGCCGTGGAGGCGGAACTGCTGGAGGCCGTGAACGGCAATCCCGGAGCCGCGCTGATCCTGGACGCCGACCGGCTGGAATACATCTCCTCGGCGGGCCTGCGCGTGCTCATGAAGCTGCGCAAGCAAACCGGCAAGCCCCTGCCCGTCGTCAACGTCTCTCCGGAAGTATACGAAATTTTTGACATGACCGGCTTCACCGAGCTGCTGGATGTGAAGAAGCGGCTGCGGGAGGTCTCCGTGGAGGGCTGCCGGACGCTGGGCTCAGGCGCGAACGGCACCGTGTACCGCCTGACGGAGGATGAGATCGTGAAGGTTTTCCGGCCCGGCATCACCCTGGAGCAGATCGAGGCCGAGCGGGAAGCCGCGCGGCGGGCCTTCCTGCTGGGCGTGCCCTGCGCCATCGCCTTCGATACCGTGCGTGTGGGGGAGAGCTACGGCACCGTTTATGAGATGCTGGACGCCGCCACGGTTGCCCAGCGCATCCAGGAGGACCCCGGGCGGCTGGAGGAGCTGGCCGTCGCCTGCGCGAAGCTCCTCACGCAGATGCACGCCACCCAGGTGCCGGAGGGCCAGCTGCCGCATTCCGGCCAATTTACCCACGCCACCGTGGATAGGGTGGCAGAGGACTTCACCCCCGAAGAAGTTGAAAAAATGCACGCGCTCTACGATTCCATCCCCCAGATGGACCGCTTCATCCACAACGATTATCATCCCAAGAACATCATGGAGAGCAAGGGCGAATTGATGCTGATCGACCTGGGAGACGCCAGTGCGGGCAATCCTGTTATCGATCTCATTCACAGCTATATGGTATTCATGCTCATCGGCTCCGGAAAGCAGCAGCACAGCGACGACGAGATGAGCTTTGTGGATATGACCTACGGCAATATGCGCCGGTTCTGGGACATCTTCCTGACCACCTATTGCGGCGGCGCGGAGAAGGCCGCGCGGCTGAATGAGAAGCTGGAGCCCTACGCGCAGATGATGTACCTGACCACAGCCATGGCCCATCCCCGCCTGCCCAAGGCTTACCACGCGGCCTATGCGGACAGGCTGCGCCAGCTGACGCTCTCGCGCTTTGATGAGATCCTGGGAAGCCTGAAGGACGCCTTGGAGGATTGAGGAGGTATTTTATGAAGGATCAGGAATTGAGAGAGCTGGTCAATCCAGTGTTCAACACGGCCAAATCCTGCGTACAGCTGAGCGCCGCCGCTGGAGACCAGGACGCTCAGCGCCTCCTGGACGCGCTGGGCTT
>ONPY01000156.1 GCA_900319835.1 uncultured Eubacteriales bacterium
GCCTTCGCAACATCCCTGCTGACCGACGCGGTCGCCGCCGCGTTCCCGAAATGCCGGGATATTACCGCCTGTGTGGACAGCGCCATGATGCATTACGACTGGCAGCGGGTGGCTCGGGAGGTCTGGAAAGCGCCGGAAGAGATCACGGCGCGCCTTACCGGAAACGAGATTGTCTCTGACAGCCTGCTCGCACTTCACAGGAATCATCCCGAGATCAAGATTATGTACTGCTGCTCCGTGCGGGATGCAGCGCTGACACAGATGGAAATGTATCTGGACGATGGCCGGTGGATCCCGGACAAGGCGGCAGGCGTGAGCTTCCAGCAAAAGCTGAAGGAAATGCTGGAGCTTTTGCAAAATGAGATCCCGGATTTGAGCACATTTCTTTTTGATACCCCGGACAAAAACAGCAAAGACGCCAATCTGACGGTTCACTGCCTTTGCGGTTCCAATGCTGCCTTTTCCACCGTCGTGGACGGGGTGAACTGCGCCGACTGGATGATGCGCGGCGTCAGCGGTGAGGCGTTGAAGCTGGGCCTTGGATTGCTTTGAAGGGAGATCGTAGCATGAAAACACAAGAAATCATTTTGAATGAGAACAGAAACGTTACGCTGACCGCCTATATCCAGGAAGTGGACGGCGAGTTTGGCTTTTCCAGGCGGCCTGCCATGCTGGTCATCCCCGGCGGCGGTTATGCCATGTGCTCTGATCGTGAAGCCGATCCCGTGGCAATGGCGTATCTGAAAGCAGGATTTCAGGCGTTTGTCTTGCGCTATACCTGCACGCCCAGGGGAAAGTGGCCGCTGCCGCTGGAGGATTATGAGCAGGCTATGGCACTCATTGAGGAGCATGCGGATGAGTGGCATTTGGACAAGTCCAGGATCGCAGTGGTCGGTTTTTCGGCAGGCGGGCATCTGACGGCCTGTGCCGCAACGGTGGCAGAGCATAAGCCTGCCGCCGCTGTTCTGGTTTATCCCGCCATCCTCAAGAGCATCTGTGATATGTGCCAGCCTGGGATGCCCTATCCACATGAGCATGTCACAGCACAGACCTGTCCCTGTTTTCTTGTTGCTGCCCGCGACGACCGCACGGTGGATATTTCCAACACGCTCCGCATGGAGCTGGCGCTGGCGGAAAAGGGCGTTGCTTTTGAAAGCCATATCTATTCCTATGGTGGGCACGGCTTTTCCACCGGCGAGGATTGGATCAATACCAATTCCGTTTGCCCGCGACTGCCCCGCTGGGTGCCAGACAGCATTGAGTGGCTGGGTGAGGTCATGGGGAAGCTCACACGAGGCGGATTCACCGAACCGGTGAGCGCAGGCTCCATGAACGGCAATTTCGCGCCGGTGCTCAGTGCAGACTGTACACTTTCGCATCTTCGGAAGCAGAGCGAGGAAGCCCAGACTGTTCTTGCACCGATGTATGCAGCTATTGAGGCTATTGCAAAAGCCCGGCAGTTCTCGGTAGACGGGCTTATGGCGGCCGTGGGCAACAATACCGCCCGCGAAATCATGGAGATGGTGCAGATCCCTGCGGAGGCAATCACAGGGATCGACAAAGCGCTGCATCAGATGATCAACAAATTGGAGGATGAATGAATATGATCAGAATCGATTCGCCTGAAGTACAGGCGTTTGAAAAAGAGCATCTGGCAACGCTTCGCTCCCTTGCGCCGGAGTGCATGGTGCTGCTGAAAAAGAATGGAGATTTTCCGCTTTCTGCGCCTTGTAAAGTCGCACTGTACGGGGCCGGCGCAAGAGAAACCATCAAAGGCGGCACCGGCAGTGGTGATGTGAATGTGCGGCATTATGTCAGCGTAGAAGAAGGCTTGGAGAATGCAGGCTTCACCGTTTCCACTAAGCCCTGGATGGAAGGATATAAAGCCGCACGGGAAGCGGTGATTCAGGGCTTCTACGAAGGCATAGCCAAAGAAGCAAAAGAACTCGGGAAATCCGTTTTTCTTGTCGGAATGGGACGTACGCCCGCTGAACCTCAATATGATCTTCCGATCGAGGGAGAAGGAGACGTCTGCATTTATGTCCTTTCCCGCAACTCCGGAGAAGGCGCTGATCGTCCCGGCAATGAGGGCGATTATCTGCTGACGGCGGATGAAAAA
>ONPY01000155.1 GCA_900319835.1 uncultured Eubacteriales bacterium
CTGCACCTGGGTGGCGTTGCCGATGCCGAAGGCGGCCAGGCAGCCGAAGATGCAGAACAGCACGCTCAGCCAGCCGAAGCCCTTGCCCAGGCCGTTCTTGATGTAGTACATCGGGCCGCCGACCCAGTCGCCCTGGTCGTTGCGCTCGCGGTAATGGACCGCCAGCGTGACCTCGGCAAACTTGGTGCACATGCCCACCAGGGCGGACAGCCACATCCAGAAGACGGCGCCGGGGCCGCCGATGACGATGGCGCCGGTGACGCCGGCGATGTTGCCGGTGCCGACGGTGGCCGCCAGTGCGGTGGTCAGGGCCTGGAGCGGGGTGACCTCGCCCTTGCCGGCCTTCTGCTTTTTGAAGACCTTGCCGATGGTGTTCTTCATGGCATGGCCGAACTTACGGAACTGCAGGAAGCGGGTGCTGATGCTGAGGATCAGGCCGACACCCACGAGCAGGCACAGCACGACGCTGCCCCACGCGATGTCGTCCATTTTGGTGATAAACTCGCTGACTGTCATAGATGGTTCCTCCTTCTTTGCTCTCTTCTTAAATAAAAATAAGAACCAAAATCAAACGGGCTTCCCCGTGTCTGGAGAAGCCCGGCAAAAACGGCAAACCCTTTGCCTGCAAAAAATGCAGGCAGCAGCCCTGTCCTTTTGCCTGAGAGATTTGGCGCCTTGCCCGGCACCTTGCACCTTCGGCCCTCACAGCGAATGTGAGCTTCTCCAGAGCGCGATCCCTCCGCGGTCAGGCCCGTGCCCTTCTGCGGAGTTCCACTCGCAATCTATATAAGTGTTTTTAGGTTAGCATAGTTTTTCCCGCGTTGCAAGTGTATTTTTCCATAGTTTTTTCTGCGGAATTTTGGGCAGGCTTGTGTTTATTTACAGAAAGTTTGCAATTTGGGTGTACATATAGGACATACAATCGTCTGTAGGAGAGGAGCGTTTTGCCATGAATATGAAAAAAATCTGCATCATCGTGCTGTGCCTTTGCCTGCTTGCCGTGCCTGCGTCGCCCGCCTTTGCCGCGGAGCCGGCGCTGGACAGCTTCCTCGACCGCTACGGCTCCCTGCTGGGTGACGGGATGGATTCCCTGACCGACTGGCTGGAAAAGCAGACGGCGGACCTGGCCCCGGAGCTGCGGGAAACGCTGCGGGACGTGGACACCGACTCGCTCTTTTCCGACCTGCGGGACCTGCTGGGCGACACCGCCGGGCTGGATGACGCGGCGCTGCGCGCAAAGATCGAAGCCGTCGCGGCGGAGCACGGCGTGCATCTGGTGGAAAGCCAGGTGCAGCAGCTGATGGACCTGTGCCGCGCGCTGGAGAAGCTGGACCCCGCCACCCTGCGCGAGCGCACCGACGCCCTGGGCCGCCAGCTCAGTTCCCGCGGCGGGCTGCGGGGGATCTGGGACAGCGTAGTGCAGGCCGTCAGCTCCGCCGCCGACTGGATCGCGCAGCAGATCTCCGGCCTGTTCGGCTGAAAAAAAGGAGCGCCCTGGAAAGAGCGCTCCTTAGACTGTAGACAAACCCTGTTTTGTAAAGGAACCGTCTTGCATGGGGGGGGTGTGAGGGGGGACGGGAGTCCCCCTGCACGTTCAATCTGCGCAAAAACCGGAACATTTTTTAATGTTTCGGTTTTTGCTTATTTACAGTTCCTTGATGGTCTCGGCCCAGGCGGCGTAAAGGGCCAGCTTTTCGTCGCACTTCGCCTTGTCGGCGTCGTGCACCATGAGATAGACCTTGATCTTCGGCTCGGTGCCGGAGGGGCGGATAATGAAGCTGCTGCCGTCCGCCAGCTCGAAATAGAGCACGTTGCTGCCGGAGATGTGGGTCTGCCCCACCACGCCCAGGCCGCCGACGCTCAGCTCGCCGGTCTGATAGTCCCGCACCTTGGCGACGGGGGTGCCGCCCACCGCGACCGGGTGCTCGCTGCGCAGCTTTGCCATGATCTCCTGCATCCGGCGCAGGCCGTCCAGCCCCGGCATCACCAGGTTGATGGTCTTCTCCTGATAGCGGCCGTAGGCGGCGTACAGGTCCTCCATGGCGTCCAGCAGGGTCTTGCCCTGGTTCCAGTAATAGGCCGCCATCTCCGCCACCATCAGCGAGGCGGTCACCGCGTCCTTGTCGCGGACATAGTCGCCCATCATATAGCCATAGCTCTCTTCAAAGGCGAAAATATACTGATGCGCGCCGCTCACGTCCCATTCGGCGATC
>ONPY01000154.1 GCA_900319835.1 uncultured Eubacteriales bacterium
CCGTCGTCCGAATAGCGCACGCGGTTGTTCTCGCCGTCGTACTCATAGCGGGCCGGGCGCAGCTGATCGCTCATCACGCGCCGCTCCAGCGGATTGCCGTTGTCTTCCCAGTCGTACTCCACCCACCGGATCATGCTGTTGGGGCCCTCCTCCAGGCGGGAGGTGAGC
The DNA here is from genome assembly GCA_900319835.1 of uncultured Eubacteriales bacterium. Next base: position 169 of record ONPY01000154.1, read on the forward strand.
ACGCCGTCACGGCGGGTGTAGCCCTTGGCCTCCAGCGGTACGCCGAAGAGTTCAAAAATCGTCTTCCCGTACTGGTAGCCCTGCCAGCCGCCGTAAATCCAGACGGCGTTGGCACCGCTGGCTGCGGTGAAGGCCAGGCCCCGACTGCCGTCGGTGAAGGTGAGATACAGGGGATTGACGCGGGGATCAGCGCTGTCAAAGCTCGACACCTCATCAGCCCGCAGCATGAGGGTCAGCGTCTCAATATCCTCCGGGTCGGAGATGGTGTAGTCCTTCCCGGTCTGCTGTACGTGCAGGGTGGCAGAGGCGATGGGCTTGCGCTCATTTTTCGTCCAGATCCAGTCCGGGTTTTCCTCCGTGCCGAGGTTGATGGAATTGCCAAGTTTCTGGATGGGCAGCATGTCAAAGCTCTCCCCCACCACGGGCAGGCCCTGCTCATCCCTGGTGACAAGGACGCTGCGGCAGAAGAGATCGCCGTCTTCGGTGGGAATGCGCCGCCAGTCCAGGGCCTTCTTCGGCGTGCCCCTGAAGCTGATCCAGCCCACGGTGGCACCACCCCATTCCAGGCTGTAGTCCACCAGCTCAAAGTCCCGGATGTACGGGGCGATCTGCTGCTCATACACGGCACTGACGGGGACGCGGAGGTATTCCCAGCCCTCCGGGATCAGGGAGAGATCGATCTCCTCCGAGACCAGACTGTCGTTGCCGCGTTCGCTGTACTGGTGGTAGGTAAAGGCCCCGTCCATGCCCGCGTCCGCATCCTCCAGCGCCTTCCAGTTGAAGGCCTCTGCGATCTGTTCCAGCTGCTCATGGCTCAGTTCAAAGTTCACGAACGTGTCGCCCACGCCGTCGATAATACCGTCGTTGAAGGAATCCGCGATGCCGCGCTTGGAGATGGAGACCGCGACAAAGCTGTCCGCCCGGTCCATCAGCAGGAAGGCCCCGCCTGCGGAATCGGAGATCGTCAGCGTGTGGCCGTCGGCGGTCTTGTAGGTCCACTCGGTGTAGTCGTTGGGGTCGCCGGCGTTGGAGACCGCATAGCCGAAGCTGCCCTTGGCGGCATTGTGGAACTGGTACGGGATAACGGTCATCTCGTCCTTCGGGAAGAGTGAGCCGTCAAACTGGAAGGTGCCGCCGGGGTAGACGTAGCCGCCCAGGTAGTCATTCTCATAGTGCTCGCTCCCCTTTGTCAGCTTGCCCACGCCCGCCGTCTTATAGAAGCTCTTCTCGTCCTGGGGCATCACCGGCTTGCCCAGCTTTTTCAGATTGTATTTTTCGCAGAGCTCGTCCACCTTTTCGGCCATCTCCTTGGTGGTAACGCCGTAGACGCCGTATTCATCGGAGAGGGCGAAGGCCTCCTCCGCGTCAAAGGGGTCGTTCATGTGCTCGTTATAGTAGGCCAGCCACTCCCGCAGGGCCGTGCCCTCCGGGCTGTCGCTGAGTCCCTCCATGCTCAGCACCTTCATCCCCAGAAACTCTCCGGCCCGCATGTTGCCCAGGCCCACCAGGCCCATGGCGTAGGCCGTGCCCAGCATCAGCGCCGCGATGATCGCCGCGATCAGGATCGTGCGCCACACCCGGCCTGTCCGTCTGCCGGTCTCCCGGATGTGGTATTTCAGGCTCCTGCGCGTCTTTTCCAGATCCGCGTCCTCCACGTCGTTGAGCGCCAGGAGCAGTGTGTGCCGGTTCAGCATAGTCCTTCCTCCTTCAAATAGCCGAGAAGTTTTTTCCGTGTGCGGTGGAGCATGGAGTTGACCTTGCTCTCGCTGAAGCCGAACTTCTCCGCAATCTCGGCAATGGACGCGATAAACCAGTACCGCGCCAGAAAGACCTGCCGCTCCGTCTCCCCCAGGGTTTTGAGAAAGCGCCGCAGCGCCGCGTTGAGCTCCTTCAGTTCCACCGCCTTCTCCACATCCGCGCCGGAATCCACAGCGTCCGCCAGCTCGTCGAGCACCAGTGCGGTCTCGCCACCCCCGCGCTTGAGACTGGTCTTCTCCCGCAGCCTTGTCAGGGAGATCCAGCGGGAGAGCTTGCCGAGATACGGCGCGAGCCTGCTCGGCCGGTTGGTCGGCATGGTGTTCCACGCCCGCAGCCAGGTGTCGTTGAGGCATGCCTCCGCGTCCTCGGCGTCGGAGAGGATGTTATACGCAATGGTGCGGCAGTAGCCGCCGAACTTG
>ONPY01000152.1 GCA_900319835.1 uncultured Eubacteriales bacterium
AGTACAATGACTTCCCCATGCGTCCTCTCGGCTGGCTCTCTCCTAAACAGGCTCTTTCTTCTTTTCCTAACTCTGTCACACATCATTGACAAACCTACAGAGGGTGGACTCAGGACGCTATTTTTCCGCTTGTGCTTTTCCGACAACTATAGTATAATAACAAGACATGTGCCTGCGGGCAGACGTTATGATTGGGTTTCAATGGAAGGGGGCACCCCAGCTTATGGTGAACATCACAAACGAAAAGGGCCAGATCAGCATTACCAGCGAGGTCCTGACCTATCTCGCCGGCGTGGCGGCCACCAGCTGCTTCGGCGTCAAGGGGATGATCGGCCGCAGCAAGGAGGGCGGAGCCCTGCAGCTGCTGCGCAGGGAATCCATGTCCAAGGGCGTCACCGTGCATAATAATGAGGACGGCTCCATCACCCTGGAGCTGCATATCGGCGTGGATCACGGTGTGAACATGAGCGCCGTGGCCCACAGCATCATCAATGAAGTCAGCTACAAGCTGTCCCGGTCTGCGGGCGTTCCGGTCCGCCGGGTCGATGTGTATATCGACACGATCATCGGCTGAGGAAACACCGGAGGTACAGAGATTTGAGAGATATGATAAACGCCGCGGCCTTCAAGGAGTGTGTGCTTTGCGCCTACGCCGCGCTGCAGGCCAACGTCCAGGCCATCAACGATCTGAATGTCTTCCCGGTTCCCGACGGGGACACCGGCACCAATATGGGCCTGACCATGGAGCGGGCGGCGACCGAGCTCAGAAAGAAGGACTTTGACACCGTGGCCGCCGCGGCCGACTGCGTGGCCTCGGCTCTGCTGCGCGCCGCGCGGGGCAACTCCGGCGTCATTTTGTCGCTGCTGTTTCGCGGCATCTCCAAGAAGATGAAGGGCCTGCACGAGTGCGACGCCAAGACCTTTGCTGCCGCCATGCAGGAGGGTGTGGGCGCCGCCTACAAGGCGGTCATGAAGCCCGCCGAGGGCACGATCCTGACGGTCTCCCGCCTGGCCTCCGAGGCCGCGGCCGAGGCCGCCAACGCGGGCGCCGGGCTGGAGGCCTCCCTGGTGGCCGCCGTCGCCGCGGGCGACGAGGCCCTGGCCGACACCATCAACCTCAACCCGGTGCTGAAAAAGGCCGGGGTGGTGGACGCCGGCGGCATGGGCTATATGGTCATCCTCAAGGCGATGCTCGCCTCCCTGCGGGGCGAGGTCATGGCCCCCCAGGATCAGATCCGCATCGAAGAGGTCGTGGCCGAGGCGGAAAAGAAGCAGCGCGTCTTTGAACAGGACGGCGTCCAGGACGTCATCACCTTCGCCTTTGACACGGTCTACGTGGTGCGCAAGAAGGAGCCCGAGATCGACCTCGAGCCCCTGCGCGCCTATCTCGGCAGCATCGGCGACAGCCTGGTCATCAGCGAGGACGACGAGATCTTCAAGGTCCACGTCCACACCGACACCCCGGGCGACGCCCTCAACGAGAGCCAGAAGTACGGCGTGCTGGAGCTGGCCAAAATCGAGAACATGGTCATCCAGGCCGAGCAGCAGAAGGCCGGCGTGGCGGTGATCAGCACCGACGATCTCGATCAGATCGAGGCAGAGCTGGAGGCGCCGCAGATCGCCGCCCCCGAAAAGCAGTTCGGCGCGGTGGTTGTGGCCGCAGGCGTGGGCATGCAGAACCTGTTCCGGGAGCTGGGAGCCGACCGCGTGGTCACCGGCGGTCAGACCATGAACCCCTCCACGGACGACATCCTCAAGGAGATCAACCTCACCCCCGCCGAGACCGTCTTCGTCCTGCCCAACAACAAGAACATCATCATGGCAGCCGAGCAGTGTGTCCCCCTGTGTGAGGACAAGCGCGTCATCGTCATCCCGACCAAGACGGTGCCCCAGGGCATCTCGGCGCTCCTGAACTTCAACATCGACGAGAACGAGGAGCCGCTGGTGGAGGCCATGAAGGAGGCCGCCGCCAACGTCCACACCGCGATGGTGACCTACGCCGCGCGTGATTCCGACTTTGACGGCCACCAGATCCACGCCGGCGAGTACCTGGCGCTGATGGACGGCAAGCTCATCGGCAGCTACAGCAGCGAGAAGACCCTGCTCAAGGAGCTCAGCTGGGCCTTTGACGAGTACAGCCCCGAGTTCATCACCGTCTATTACGGCCAGGACGTAAGCGCCGAGGACGCCCAGGCCGCGGCCGACAGCATCGCCGGCTGCTTCCCCGACGCGGAGATGAGCGTCGTCAACGGCGGCCAGCCCGTCTACTACTATATGATCAGTGTGGAGTAATCCACGCGCAGCGCACCGTCCGTACCTCGGTACGGGCGGTGTTTTTTCTTCTCCGTGTAGGTTTGTCAATGATGTGTTACAACGTTAGGAAAAGAAGAAAGGGCCTGTTTAGGTGAGAGCCAGCCGAGGGGACGCATGGGGAAATCGTTGTACT
>ONPY01000150.1 GCA_900319835.1 uncultured Eubacteriales bacterium
CTTCTACAAAAATGTTGGGTGTAGCTCTGCCTTTCGGCTTCGCTACCCCAACATTTATTATAGAACCTTGTGTATTTTCCCAACGGAAGGCTCCTGCTTTACGGCTGCTCTTCCACGATCGCGATGCGGCCCTGGCCGGTCAGCTCCTCATACTCCGCGCCGATCACGCCGCCGAGGGTCTCCGTGATATAGTCGATCAGCACCTGGTTGTCCAGCTTCACGCGGTCCTGCAGCAGGGGCGCGCCCTGGAACATGGAGTATCCGTCGCCGCTCTCCAGAAGCATATAGTTGTTGCTGGCGAGTGTGTAGGTCCCGCTCGGGTCGATCGGCTCTCCGCCGACCAGCACATTCTTCACGCGGCGCTCCCCTTCCACACCGATAAACATGCCGTTTGCATCGGAGACGCAGGCGGAATCGATGTAGCTGTGAACCTCATAGCTCAGGCCGGACACCTGCAGGAAGCCGCCGGACTCACCGGGCACGGCGCGGCCCCCCCACTCCAGCGCATCCAGGATCTGCTGGCCAGAGACCTCGACGACGCACATGGCGTTGCCGAAGGGATGCACGCTGAGGATGTTGCCAAGGGTGATATCCCCCGCCGGGATGTTGGCCCTCACGCTGCCGCCGTTGACAAGGGCGACATCTGCGCCGGACTGATTGCGGTAGGCGTCCGCGCACAAATCGCCCAGGTTGGTTTCGGCTCTGCGGACCATGCGGATCGGGCGGCCGTTTTCGTCCACCTCCTTGGGATCGTTCACCGTCAGCTCTATCAGACTGCCGGCAACGACCTCGCTGAGCTTTGTATTGAGTTCCTCCGAAGCCTCCGCCACAGCGTGGGACATCTCGTTTTGGATGCCCAGCAGGGCCGGAGCCGCCACGGGGTTGTTCCAGGTATAAAGCCCGGTGCTTATCGCGCCGTCCGCGCCGATGCGGCACCAGCCGATGCAGGCCATTTTGGTCCCGCAGGCGGAGCGGGGCACGTCCTTTCCGTCCTTGTTCTTGACGACCACCTGGTCGGTATCGTGGCTGTGACCGTCCAGAAACACGTCGATGCCGCTGGTGTTCGCAATCACATCGCCGTAGGTCCAGGGGGCGCACTCGGCCTCGTTGCCCAGGTGCCCCATCACGACCACATAGTCCGCGCCTTCAGCCCGGGCGGAGTCCACGGCGGACTGCACAGCGTTATAAACGGCCTCGCCCGTGTCGTCCTGCAGGAAGCCGTAGACGACCTCGCCGTTTTCATCCTGGAAATAGGACGGCGTGGAGGTGACCAGCGTCTTGGGTGTGGTCACGCCCACAAAGGCGATCTTCTTCCCTGCCAGTTCCCGGATCACATAGGGTTCAAAGACAAGCTTGCCCTTGTAATTGAAGTTGCAGCTGATGTAGGGGAAGTCCGCTTTCTCGGCTATTGAGAGAAACTGCTTCATGCCGTAGTCAAACTCATGGTTGCCGGGGATGGCCACGCTGTAGCCCATCGCATTCATCAGGTCGACCAGCGTCTCGCCCTTTGTCATGGTACCGATGGGCTCGCCCTGGATATTGTCGCCGTCGTCCACCAGGATGACGTCATAGCCCTGACTCAGCAGATACTCGCGCACCTGCTGCAGACCCGCGTAGCCAAAGCCCTGGTCGATCCCACAGTGGACATCGCTGGTGAAGAGGAGGATGATGTCGCCGTTTTTCTCCACAGGCGCCGGCTCTTCCGCGGGCGCGGGTTCGGCCTCCGGCGCGGGCTCAGCCGGGGCAGCCGTCTCGGGCGCGTGCGCTGCCGGAGCCTCAGTCTTTCCCGCTGCGGCGCATGCCGTGAGGGACAGCATCAACAGGACGGCGAGCAGCACGGCCAGAATCTTTTTCGGATTTCTTCTCATGGTCTCTCCTCCTTGAATTATATACATCTGTTTCAGATATCGCTTTGAGTATAACACAGAGCTCCTGATTTTGGAACCAGATTTTATTTTCTCCCAAGCGGGCCACCTGGGAGGTTTATGGGACAGGGTGTGTGCGATAATGGTCCCAGTAAAACACAGAGGGAGGTCCTGAACATGCGGGGATATTTCACAGCAGGCGGTTACTACGGGCTGGTGGACGGAAAGTACATTCTGTTTTCCGCCGAATCGGACTATTATGACTATTTCAACAATGAAGACAGAGAGGGGGATTAATATGCCGATCGCACAGCAGGCACAGAAACTGGGGTTTCAGATCGCGGGGGCGCTTGAGCGCCGGACAGAGCAGGAGCAGTCCCGGCGGGAGCAGTTCTATGTGGATGAGGCAGGCAACGTCTATCTGGTCCGCCGCGGGATTTTGACCATTGTGGCCGCGGACGGCACGGTCTACTGATCCCGCTTCAATCCATACAGAAGGGGTGTGAACGTCTGTGAATCCCACCGACGACAGCCAGCCGCAGAGCCAGACGCCTGCGGATGAGGATTTCTTTTATGAACTTCTGGCCGAGATGCGCCTGCCCTGAGCGGGCATATCGGAAAACAGTGGCATTTTGCCGCGCTCTCGGGTATAAT
>ONPY01000149.1 GCA_900319835.1 uncultured Eubacteriales bacterium
CTGGCTCTATCGCCCGAATCGAAAAGATTGCCTTTCTTGTCCGTTGCGTGAACGGTGTATGACAAGAAGCGGCCTCGTTCGAACCATATCCCATAGCTATTTCCGCCAGGCGGTGGAAAAGAACCTTTCCAGGCGAGATGACCCTGCATATAAGGATGCGCTCCGAAAGCGGCAGATATGGTGTGAGGGTACGTTTGCCGCCCAGAAGCGAGGACACAACTTGACGCGCATTTTGCGACGAGGCTTAGAGGCAGCGGAAGACCACTGCCTCCTCTCGGCAACCGTAATGAACCTCATAAGGATGATAAAAGCCATGGGATGACGCCACTGGGCGTTTTTTTGTTACCTGTTCCTGCCCCTGTTCGTCGATGAGAGGTGTTTTGTCAACAGCTCCAAAATGTCCACTTGAAAGCTCATCCCGGCATGCAAAGAGGCCGCCAGGTTGCCCCGACGGCCTCTCGTTTGCCTGATTCACTTTACAGCTGCAGCACCTCCTTAATGACCACTTCCTCGGCCACCAGGCGGATCGCGTTCATCCAGCGGACCCATTCCATCTGGTCCCGGGCCTTCAGCTCCTCGTTGACGCCGTACTGCTTGGCCTGGTTGCGGACGATGGTCTCGTACAGGTCCTGGGCGTCCCGGTCGATGGTCTCCACGTGCTCCTTGAGGGTGCCCTTGAGCAGCATCCCGGTGTAGATGCCCTCCTTGTCCTCCCGCAGGTGACGCAGGTACATCCGGCCGAATTTCCCCACGCGGGGGCTGTCCGGCGGCAGCAGATTGGGCAGGTAGTAATCGCCCTCTTTTCTGTATTCCAGTTCCATATCAGTCATCCTCCCTCAGATAGTTTTCGTCGCCGCCGAAGACGTCCGTCATAAAACGGGCGCCATAGCGGAAGCCGCTGATGAAATTCTCCTCGTCGCTGAGGGCCTGCGCCTCGTTGCAGGTGTCCACGTAGTCCAGAAACAAGTCCTTCTCCTCGCCCTTCAGCGCGGCGGTCAGCCGGTCCTCCAGGTCCACCGCATGGGTGACCAGTTCGGCCAGATCATCGGGGATCTCGCCCTCACTCATGGGGCGGAGATTGCCATAGTACAGTTCACGGATAAAGTCAGTCATGTTTGTTTTCTCCTTTCGGTAATTTGTTTTCTTCCAGCAGGTACTGGATCAGTCCGTATTTGGAAATACAGTAAGCTTTGCCGGGCTTCACGGCGGGAAAATAGCCGTAGTCGATCATCTTATAGACCGTGTGGTCGTTACAGCCGAGGAGCTTTGCGGTCTGCTGAACGGTCAGCACTTCGGGATACCCGGTGAGCATGGTCTTGTAGGCCTCGCTGACGCTGATTTTCATGGGTCTCACCTCGCCTCATCCCGGCGGCGGTCCAGCTGCCGCTTGCGCTCTTTCAGCAGGTTGATGATGCTCTCCTCCATCTGCCTGGCCGTATAGCCCTTGGGAAAGTAGGCCTCGAAGGTGTCCTTGCGGAAGGTCAGCTTGTCCTGCTGGTTGGCTTTCAGCCGGGACATGATCGTGACTACGTCCTCCGCTTTGAGCTTGCCCGCCTGGGCCAGCTTCTTCATCTCCACGGCCTGGGAGAGGGACGGGGTGCAGTCCAGCATTTCGCAGGTGTCCAGCAGCTCCTCCTGCAGCTTCTTTGGCAGGTAGCTCAGCTCCACGGCTGGCGTCATGGCGATGCGCCCCTCATCCACCATTTTAAGCAGCTCCGGCAGCAGAAAAGTCAGGCGGATATAGCGCTGGATTTGGGTTTGGCTTTCGCCCGCTTCATCAGCAACGCTCTCTCGAGACAACTTCTGTCCAAGTTGGACAGAAGTCTTGCCCTGGTGTTTGATCGCCTCCAGCTTCATCTGATACGCAAAGGCCTTTTCGCTGGGCAGCAGGTTCTCCCTCTGCTGGTTGCTGTCTACCATGACGATGGTGGCCGCGTCGTCGTCCAGCTCCCGCACCACCGTGGGCAGGGTCTCCAGCCCCGCCAGCTGACAGGCGGCCTTCCGGCGGTGGCCGCTGAGCAGCTCATAGCCGCCCTCCGGCCTGGGTCGGGCGATGGCGGGCGTCACCACGCCGTGGTCCAGGATGCTTCGCGCCATCTCCCGCAGTTCGTCGTTCACCTCAACCCGGAAAGGGTGATTTTTGAAGGTGTGCAGCTCGCTTAGCGGGATGTCGATGATCTTCTCCCGCTTCTGATCGTCCCGTTCCTCCTGGGACGTAAAGAGTTCGTCATAGGCCCTGCCCAGGCCCAGATCGATTTTCTCTGCCATGTGTTCCTCCTTTGGCATAGAAAAAGGCACCGTGTACTTTCGGGGAAGTACCACGATGCCTTATTTCGTGATTCAGTCTTCAGTTGTGTCTTCTCCGGTCGGTACCTTTCGCGTCGCCACGTATTTCTGGTGGACGTCGTTGGGCCTGTCCGGATTCGTCATGACGAGCGTTCCGTCTTCCAGCAGAGGGTTCAGCACGGAGTCCTTGAAGAAGCGCCGGTCGGCCAGATCGAGGAACTCCTGGATCTGCTTGCGGCTCTTCGGCGTCTGGCAGAAGACCGTGACCGCC
>ONPY01000146.1 GCA_900319835.1 uncultured Eubacteriales bacterium
AAATGTCAACAGTTTTTTGTTGTTTTTTCTGAAAAGGTTTCCGGGGGCAAAAGACAGCCCTCCCTGCCGGGGCAGGGAGGGCCGATGCTTTCGTTTCCTTACACAATCTCCTTGCTTACGCCGCAGCTTCCGCAATGACCGGAGCAGGCCCAAAGCTCATCCGCCACGGGCTGCCAGGCCGCGGCGGCGGGGGCGCATTTCGCCGTCAGCACGTCCACGTCTTCGGGGGCCTCCAGGTCCGTGGAATGGGCCCCGGAGTCCTTGACCATTTTCGCCAGCGCCCCGGTGTTGTCCAGCAAGGGACAGGGCCGCAGCAGATTGTCCGAGAAGGGCTGCCCCGCCCGGTAGGCCTTGAAGAGGGGGCTTTGCAGGCCCTCCAGTAGGGTCCTTTCCCGCAGATTCGTGTCGGCATAGTGGATGAAAGCGCAGGGCTCAAGGTCGCCGCCGGCGTTGATGTGCAAATAGCGGCGGCCTCCTGCGATACAGCCGCCAGGATGCGCGCCGTAGCCGGAGTATTCCCCGTCGTTCCAAAAATCCATGGTGAAAATGGGCTTTTCCTGGCGGAAGGCCCGCACCTGCTCATACATGAATCTGCGCTGCTCTGCAGTCACCATCAGCTCCGGCACAGCCGCCTTGCCGACCGGCATGTAAGTGAAAAACCAGCAGAACTTTGCGCCCCACTCAATCATTTTGTCGAAGTATTCTTCGCTTCCCACATCGTGAACATTTGCACTGGTGTAGCAGGCGGAAATGCCAAAGGGCAGCTTCTTTTCCTTCAGAATCTGCATGGCCCGCATGATCTTCTGATAGGTCCCCTGGCCGCGCCGGCTGTCGGTGGATTCCTCAAAGCCCTCCGCACTGATGGCGGGGATAAAGTTTTTCACGCGCAGCATTTCATCGGCAAACGCCTCATCGATCAGCGTTGCGTTGGTAAATGCGGAAAATATGGAATCCGGATGGGCTTCGCATAGACGGATCAGGTCCGTCTTTCTTACCAGCGGCTCACCTCCGGTGTACAGGAAGAAGTAACAGCCCAATTCGTTCGCCTGACAGATAATGCTGTCCAGTTCCTCGTAGCTCAGATTCAGGCGATTTCCGTATTCTGCCGCCCAGCAGCCGACGCAGTGCAGGTTGCAGGCCGAGGTCGGGTCCATCAGGATCGCCCAGGGGATGTTGCAGTCGTATTGCCTGGTCAGAGCATCGTGGACCTCTCCGGCCCTGACGGTCGCATTGATGACAAAGTTTTCAAAAATGGCGCGGCGCACGTCGGGGTCGATCTCTGTGAAGATGCTGACCATCAGACGATACCAGTTGTTGTCCGGATCTCCCAACACAGATTTGATGGCGCTCAGCTGCCCGCCCAGGGTGGAATGCTCCGGGATGTAGGTATCGATATACTCTCCCAGCTTCGGCAGCCGGTGAACGGGGTCCTGGTCCAGCCAGTCATAGACCTTGCGCAGCGCAGCGATCTCAACATTCAACTTCACACTCATACCTTCTCACCTCAATACAGTCCCCATTCGGCGAGCTTTTCAAAGCCGCCGAGGGAATGGATATACTCTCTTGCGATATTCACGATCATGCTGTAGGGCACGCCGCCGACCTCCGTGTCTCCGATGGCACAGCACAGCTCCACCGGCTGCTGCAGCTCCTGCGCCTTGAGGAAGGCATAGATGTTGACGGAGACGTCCGCCTTGCTCAGGTCCTTCCCATGAAGGCCTCCGCCGGTCACGCCGTCGGCCATGTCGCTGCCCAGCTTTCGGTTGGTGGCGCCGGTATCCACATCTGTTCCACCGGTCCAGTCTCCCAAGGGGTTCACCTCTGCAAAAGGATGACTCTCCCGCAGCGTCCCGGAGGGGGCGTTGCTCTGGCAGATAATCATGCGCTGTCCGTCCAGAATGTATTTGCCGTCATAGGGGTATTCCGCATAGATGGAGCGGGCAAAGCAGGAGAGTGCCTTTTGCTCCAGCGTCAATGGAGCGCCGCGAAAAATACCGTTGTCTCCGCAGCGCATGGCCCCATCCTGGTTCTGCGCCAAATGGATATCCTGCCTGACGCAGCAGAGGTCCAGCCGCATCTCTCCCGCAATGCGCGTTACGACGGGTGCGATCTCCGCCTCAGTAAAGGCGCAGGAGCTCTCGATGATGATGTGGCAGGCGCCGTGCCCGATCAACACTTCTACGGCGATTTTGGGTTCCGTTTCCTTTTGATACGCCAGGTCCACGATGGCGCCTGCGATCCGATCCGCCACCTTGTCCGGATGGGCGGGATTTACTTTCTCTATCATACTGTCCTCCTTACGGATGCGTCTCCGCCCAGGCCCGCTCTGCATACGGCTGCCAGCACGACGCATAGGAGACGCATTTGTCGCAGAGATGGTCGACGCTCTCCGGCGCCTCCAGATCGGTGCTCTTCGCGCCGGTCTCTGCGACGATCCGGCGCAGCTTTTCCGGGTTCTCCAGCATGGGGCAGGGCCGCAGATGGTTTTCGTTGAAGGGCTGGCCCTCCCGGTATTTCATAAAAATTGGCTGACGCAGGCAATCCAGGAAGGTCATCTCATTGATGTTTGCCCCGGAGTAGTGGATGAAAACGCAGGGCTCCACATCACCTGCGGCGTTGATGTGGCAGTAGTATTTGCCGCCGGCTACGCAGCCGCCGACG
>ONPY01000145.1 GCA_900319835.1 uncultured Eubacteriales bacterium
CGGGCGGGCGGCGCGCACGTTCTCCAGGATGCTGGCCTTGAAGAGGCGGTTGTTCTGGAACACAAAGGCCACCTGATCCATCAGCACATGGGGGTCGGTTTCGCGCACATCCACGCCGCCGACCTCCACCGTGCCGGAGCTCACATCCCAGAAGCGGGGAATGAGACTGGCCGCGGTGGTCTTGCCGCCGCCGGAGGGACCGACCAGGGCAACCGTCTGCCCCGGCTCGACCCGGAAAGAGACGTGATCAAGCGCTGGCAGCGCGGCACCCTCATAGGTAAAGCTCACGTCCTTAAATGCCACGCTGTTGTCCTTCGGGGTCTGCGGATGGTCTGTGACCGGCAGGGTCGGTGCACTCATGACCTGGTTGATGCGCCCCAGGGCGGTGCTGGCCAGCATCATGCCGCTGGCCGCGAACATGATCTTGGCAAGTGCCGTGGAGATGATAGCGGAGAAGACCGCATAGAAGGCGAAGTTTGTCACGAAAGCCGCGAAATTGCCGGACTTCAAAGCTCCCGGTGCGATCAGCAGCGCCGCGGGAACGAGGAAGATGAACGCGCCCTCGGTGAAGGTCAGGTTCACCGCCTGGGGCACCTTGCAGACGTCCGCCTGATAGTGCTCGGCCTTGGCGCTGTAATCCTCGATGGCCTGCTTGAAGGCCTTGAAGGAATACACGGTCTGCTGGAAGACCTTTACCACGGGGATGCCGCGCACATACTCGGTGCCCGCTTTGCTCATCGTGTCCTGGGCCGCCTGGTATTCGGCCATGAGTCCGGCGTTTTTCCCGCCCATCATCGTGCCCATGGCGCAGACGGAGACCACAGCCGCGAGCAGGCAGGCAGCGCCCATGCGCCAGTCGTATACGAACATCAGCACCAGCATGGCAAGGAACATGGCCAGCGTGCCGACGATGTCCGCCAGATTGTGGGCCAGCAGCGTCTCGGTCTCGGAGGCCGCGCCGTCCAGTCGGTTGCGGAGCAGGCCGGAGGCGTTGGAGTCGAAGAAGCCCAGCGGCGTCTTCATCAAGTGCGCCATGCCGGCTTTGCGGATATTGGAGGCCGTACGAAAGGCTGCCAGATGGGTGCACATCAGTGCGGCGAAATACACCAGGATCCCCGCAAAGGAGAAGGCGAAAGCCATCCAACCGTAGCGGGCGATGCCGGTCGTCTGTGTCCAGTTCGGCGCCGCGGCGATGAGATCCCGCGCCACCAGCCAGATGCATATGTAGGGAAGCATGCCCAGCACCATGGCGACGGCGGAGAGGCCCAGGCCTAAAAAGGTCAGGCCCTTATGGCTGCCCGCGTATCCCAGCAGAACAGCCAGATCGCTTTGTTTCTTTTCTTTCATTTTCTTTCCTTCTTTCCTCCTTGTCTTTGGTTAGATATTGCTAACTGATGGCCTGAAACACTGCCCCACTTTCGTGAGGCAAGTCGGTCATTGGCGTTTATTGTGTTACTCCTCCTTTTCCGCGAAGCAGTCGTAGGGAGCTGTTTCGTCAAAGGGGCGGCCTTTTTTCAAAGTCGGGGTCGTGTCGATATGCCGGAAGGCGCTTTTCGGATCGTCGGTAAAACCGTTGTGGGAAGTGAACACGTAGCGGATCCTGCCGAGGTCGAGCTTATTCCGCAGTGCCTTCAGAGACTCCATATTCATCCTGCTGTCGTAGTTGAAGATGTCGAAGAAGCACCAGCCGCCGTTCTGGTTCAAGGCGATGGAGTCACCGGTAAAGAGAAGTTCATCGTCGATCAGATAGCACAGGTGCCCCAGCGTGTGACCGGGCACCAGGAAAGCCTGCACCTTGAAATCGCCGATCTGCACGGTCTCCCCGTCTTTGAGCAGTTGATACCCATCCGCGATGGTCACGGAGTTTTTCAGCCCGAAGGGGCCGATCTGCTTGCGGTGCCAGGTATTGGTGAGATAGTTTTCCTCCCTCTCGCCCAGATAGACCCGGGCGTTTTGAAAGGCGTTTTCCTGGCGGATATCCAGACCTCCGGCGTGATCCGGGTCGGCATGGGTCAGAAACAGCGCCTGCACCCCGGCCGGATCCACGCCGATCTTCCGGCAGCGGGCCAGAAGTCCGGGGTGGCTCTTGTAACCTGCGTCGATGGCCATGAGCGTATCTCCCTTGCAGAGGAAGAAGATGTTCACGTCATATTCCCGGACGCAGCTGACCACGTCTGTCAGCTTCCCGGTGGGCGCAGGGTGCAGCGCGCCCTTCCCGCGGTACATGCGCGGGACAATGTGAACGGCAAAATAGTCGATCAAGCTCATACAAAAAGCTCCTTCCTGTCAGTTCTCCTGATATTTCAGCAGAAAATCACAGCAGTCGCCGCCGCGGCCGATGGTCTTGGTGCGGCCCCAGATCAGCTTTGGATGCAGGTTGCCGTAGCCCGCGTCGTCGCCGTCGCAGAAAGCCCGGGTGATTTCCGGGCAGCCATAGCGCAGACAGGCATCAAAATAGGGGCATTGGATCACATTTGCCCTCGCTTCGTTTTCCGCTGCCTCCGGGAACTCATACCGGAATCCCGCATCCGGTCCAAAGCCTTTTAACACCACTTTCATGAAGATCCCCGGAATCTTCTTTACCAGGCCGAATACTCGAATCATGCGCTGCAGATGGGGTGCAAAGGTTTCTGCAAAACGCTGGAAATATTCCCGGATCACCCAGACCGCCCACTCCTGCT
>ONPY01000142.1 GCA_900319835.1 uncultured Eubacteriales bacterium
CATTTGTTTCACCTCCCGTCAGCGAGCTTTTCAGAAGCGCCTCTGCCTTTCTTAGCCGCCGCTGCACCGTGGCTTGGGATGATTCCAGGGCGGCGGCGGTTTCCTGCATGGTGAGCCCTTGAAAATAATAGAGCAGGATCACTTGCTTGTATCTGTCCGGCAGGTCCATCACCAGCAGCGTCAGGGATTCATCCCGGGGTTCCATGGTCAGCAGCTGCGGCGGCAGCTCCTCCAGGGATTTTTTCCTGTCGATATGCCGAAACCAAGCTGTCCGTTTGTAATCCTTGCAGGTATTGATGGCGATGCGCAATAGCCACGCCTTTTCATTGCTTATTTGCTGGCATTCATATGCTTCCATATGGTTCCAGGCCTTGATCCAGGTATCCTGGGTGGCGTCCTCCGCCTGCCCCTGATCGGACAGATACAGATAGCAGGTTTTCAGGATCGTATCGGAATAGGCGTCGATCCATCGCCTGAGCCTTTCTTCGCGGTTCATGCCGGGTACCTCAGCACGATCCATCGCCGATCACCTCCTTCACCTATTCAGACGAGCGAGCGGCGGCATATTATTCATATTCTCCCATTTTTTGACAAAAAAATATCCCGGCAAGGGCCGGGAGGAAACATCACAGGGTTTTGACCATCATATAATCGTTCGCATAGGTGCCATCTTCGTATTTCATGCCATGGGGACGGGTGCCGTAAACCTCGAAGCCGTATTTGACATACAGGTTCAGGGCCCGGCGGTTGGCGGCCACCACCTCCAATTCGATCTGCTCGAAATCATGCGCCCGGGCAAAGGCGATCAGCCGTTCCATCAGGGCAGAGCCGATCCCCAGGTGCCAATAATCCTTGCGCACGGACATGCCCAGATCGGCGCGATGCCAGGTGCGGCTTTTGGCGCCGTGGGAGTGCACGTCGGCACAGGCCACGATCTGGCCATCCTTTTCAGCCAGCAGCATCAGAGTGCGGGGATCGTTCGCGCGCCCGGCCAGAATGGCGGCCTCGGCCTCTTCGGTATAATTGAATTCCTCCGGCGAGCGCAGCAGCTACGAAGCGGAGGTGAAAGCCATACGGGCGATGTTCTGTTATTACCTGATGGACCTCTACGGACGCATCCCACTGGTGACCGACAGCCATGCGAAAGTCAGCACCATCAGCCAGTCGGAGCGGAGCGAAACGTTCAGATGGATCGTCAACCAGTTGATGGAGGTTGCTCCATACCTGCCCGACGAGCACAGCAACCGACAAGGCAACTACTACGGTAGGATCACTCGCCCGGTGGCTCATTTCCTGCTCGCAAAGCTCATGATCAATGCCGAGGTCTACGCTGACGACGACTGGACCGACGAACGCGTCTGGAAAAAGGCCAATCCCAACCTCGGCGTCAGCGTCAAGCCCGACTTTCTGCGCAGCGAGTACAAGCGAGCCCAGGAAGTCCCCGCCTACGAAAACACCTTCCGCCGCCTCTACCTCAACCAGTGGACCAGACAGGAGACTCGCTGGATCCCCATGGAAGCCTGGGATCAGTGCCCAGCGTTCGACCCTGGCGACCTCGACGGCGAACCGTGCTACATCGGCCTCGACCTGTCCAGCACCACCGACTTGACCAGCCTCACCGTCTGGTATCCCCTCCAGGGAGTCGCCGTCAATCACAACTGGATGCCCGAAGAACTCGTCGAATACAAAAGCCGCCTCGATCAGATCCCCTATTGGGATTGGATCCGACAGGGCATCGTCGAGATCACTCCCGGCAACGTCGTCGACTACGGCTTCATCCGCGAGCGCATCCTCGACATCGCTTCACGCAACAGCGGCCTGCGCGCCATCGGCTACGACCCGTGGAACGCCACCCAGCTGATGATCCAGATCGAACAGGACGACGGCCTGCCCGTTGCCCCCATCCGCCAGGGCTTCCGCACCCTCAGTCCGGCGTCGAAGGAACTGGAACGACTCGTTACCGCCCGTGCGCTGAACCACCTCGGCAATCCGGCCCTGCGCCGCGCTGCCGAGAACGTCCGCGTAAAAGCTGACGAAAACGGCAACCTGCGCCCGGTCAAAAACAGCGCCACCGGCCGTATCGACCCGCTCATGAGCCTCATCATCGCCATCGCAGCCCAGCAGCAGACCGAAGGCGTGCAGACCGGCCCCAGCGTCTATGAAGAGCGCGGCCTGCTCAGCCTCTAAAGGAGATGAAACCATGACCATCAAAAACGCCCTGCGCGCGCTGGCACTCAAAAGCGGCCTGCTCGACCTCATCGACGTGTCACAGGGGCCCGTCGTTCCCGCGCAGACCGCCGCCGGCATCTCTGTCACGCCGGCAAGCGCCCTTCGCGTCGCTGCCGTGTACGCCTGCGTCGGATTGCTCAGCGAGACCATCGCCCAGCTGCCCATCCGCGTCATCCGCAAAAGTAACGGCAGCAGCGTCGATCTGCCGGATCATCCGCTCGCGCAGCTGCTGTATCAGCGCCCCAACAGCTGGCAGACCAGCTTTGAGTTCCGCGAACAGGCCATGCAGCACCTCGCACTCTACGGCGATTATTACGCCTGGAAAGTCCGCGACGGCTCCGGTCATGTGCGCGAACTTTTGCCCCTGCCGCCAGGCAGCGTCTCCGTCGTGCAGAACCCCGACTGGAGCCTGACCTATTACGTCAGCGGCGAACATCTCAACCGCAGCGCCACGCCGTACGAGATCATGCACATCCGCTACCGCACCCTCGACGGCATCCACGGACTTTCGCCCATCAGCTACGCTCGAGAGACCGTCGGTCTGGCCCTTGCCACCGCACGTCACGGCAGCGCCCTTTTCAAAAACGGCGCCCAGCCCGGCGGCGTGCTCGAACATCCCGGCCGCCTAAAGGATGAGGCCGTGCAGAGATTGCGCGAAAACTGGACCGCCCTGCATGGCGGAGATAACAGCGGCAGCGTCGCCATCCTCGAAGAAGGCATGAAGTACACGCCGCTGACGATGAGCCAG
>ONPY01000139.1 GCA_900319835.1 uncultured Eubacteriales bacterium
GTCAGGAATCATGCGGCTTTCGGGGAATACGGATTGCCACACCAGTGACGTCGGTCACTGGTTCGCAATGACGAAAAACGGACTTTGTCTACAGTCTGACGCGCCGCCCATTGGGGCGGCGCGTTTGCTTTTATTCCTCCTCCGTCCGGTGCGGCACGGGCTGCAGGGAGACGGGATCGATGTATTCGATGTTCTTGAAGTCCTCCGTACTGTGGGGCAGATCACTGCGGCGCAGCTTCCGGTCGATGGCGCTGTTGACAGCCGTGTAGATCACCACGAACACCGGCACGCCCAGCAGCATCCCCCAGAAGCCGAACAGGCCCGCCCCCATAATGATGGAGAACATGACCCAGAACCCGTTGATGCCCACGCTGCTGCCCAGAATCTTCGGGCCGATGATGTTGCCGTCCACCTGCTGGAGGATGATGACGAAGATGACAAAGATCAGGCACTTGAGGGGGCTGACCATCAGGATGACGAGGGCGCTGGGGACTGCGCCGATGAAGGGGCCAAAGAAGGGAATGATGTTGGTCACGCCCACAAGCACGCTGACCAGCAGCGCATAGGGCATGTCGAGAATCGCGCAGACGATGTAGCAGATCAGACCGATGATGGCCGAATCCAGAAGCTTGCCGTTGAGAAAGCCGACGAAGGTGCGGTCGGTAAAGTCCAGCCCCTCCAGCAGCTTCTTGGCCATCTCGGGCGTGAGCAGGCTGTAGAGGATGCGCTTGGCATTGGCAGTAAAGGTCTCGCTGTCGCTGAGGATGTAGACGGAGACGATGATGCCGATAACCAGATTGTAAACGCCGGTCACCACATACTTGACGCCGGTGCCCACGTTGGACAGCAGGCTCCCCAGGCCGGGCAGCACTGAGGTCTGCAGCCAGCTCATCAGGTCCTGGTTGATGTCCCCCAGCATCTGGGTGACATAGCTGCGCAGCTCGGGAAAGTCCGTCAGCATCTTGGTAGCCCAGGTGGTGAGCTTGTCGATATAGACGGGGGAGTTGACGATGATGGTCTCAATGCTGCTGTACAACTGGGGGATGATCAGGAAGAACAGGCCCGTGACGATGGCCAGCATGAAGATCTCCGAGAACAGGACCGAGAGACCGCGGGCCAGCCCCTCGCCGTTGGAGCGCTTGCTCTTGGCGTAGATGCGCCTGCAGAGAGGGCCGAAGAGCTTCTTCTCCAGCGTGCGCACGAGGGGGTTGAGCAGGTAGGAGATGACAAGGCCCCAGATGAAGGGACTGAGGATCGTGACAAGAGAGCGCAGCGCCTTGCCCACCAGGCCGATGTAGTTGAGCGCCATGTAAAACAAGATGGCGCAGGCGATCACGCAGAAGGCCGTGACGCCCCAATACAGATACTTTTTGTCCCAACGAAAATGCCGTCTCATCCGCCATTCCTCCGTTTGCTCTTTCACCGCGCTCGGTATCTTATATTGTAGTCCCAGACACAACGCAGCGTCAAGCGCTTCCTTGTGAATTTTTCCCGATGATCGTTTTCTTTCCTTTAACCGCTTTGTTTTTTCTCTGTAATTGCGTTATGGAAACCAAATGAAAGTTTATCTCTTTGGAAGGCTTTGTTCAATTTGTTGAAAACTCTGTGGAAAGTGTTCAAAACTTCTCTGTTTCCCCTGTTCGTCACACCATTCAGGGGTGAAAAATCGCTTGCATTTTGTCGAATTATCCATAATCCTGTAAACCAATGCATATCATCCTTTTGTCATTCATAGCTTTGAGCCAGATGAACATGAAGGAGAAGGATGCCATGAAGCGTGTTGTATGTTTTGCCCTTGCGCTGCTCCTGCTGGGGCCGTGCCGGGCCTGGGCCGACATGGCGGAGCGTGTCCCCGCCGTCGCCGCCGCCCGCACCGTGACCGCGGAGGGCGCGCTGACACTCTCCGCCCCCTCGGCGGTGCTGATGGAAAAAGAGACGGGGGCCGTCCTCTATGAGAAAAACGCCCGGGAGCCGGGCTTCCCCGCCAGCATCACCAAGATCATGACCATGCTGCTGATCATCGAGGCCATGGAGAGCGGCGCGATCGGCCCAGACGACGTGGTCACCGCGAGCGCCAGGGCCGCCTCCTTCGGCGGCAGCTGCGTCTATCTCGAGGCCGGGGAGCAGATGAGCGTGCGGGAGATGCTCAAGTGCATCGCGGTGGTCTCCGCCAACGACTGCGCTGTGGCCATGGCCGAGCAGCTCTGCGGCACGGAGGAGGTTTTCGTCCGGAAGATGAACGAGCGGGCCCGGGAGCTGGGGATGCAGAACACCCACTTTTCCAACTGCACGGGGCTGTTTGACGACGGGGAACACTTCACCACCGCCTACGACGTGGCGCTGATGTCCAGGGAACTGATCAAGCACGATGCCATCAAGGAGTACACCACCATCTGGATGGACAGCATCCGGGGCGGGAGCTTTGAGCTCTCCAACACCAACAAGCTGGTGTACTGGTACCCCGGCTGCACGGGGCTGAAAACCGGGTACACCTCCACGGCGCGCTTCTGTCTCTCCGCCACGGCCGAGCGGGATGGGGCCGAGTACATCGCCGTGGTGATGCACGCCGACTCCTCCGACGCGCGCAACCAGGACGCGGAGACCCTGCTCAACTACGCCTTTGCCAACTACCGTCTCCTGCCGCTGGCGGAGGCGAGGCTGCCGGAGAGCCTGCCCGTGGAGCTGGGTGCGAGGGGCACGGTACCGCTGTATCTGGAGGGGCCGGGGACGCTGGTGGCCCCCCGCGGCGGCGAGCCGGAATACTCTCTGCGCCTGCCATCCCAGGTCTCCGCGCCGGTGCAGGAGGGAGATCGGCTGGGCCTGCTGACGGTGCGTCTCGGCGGAAAGACGCTGGCCGAGCTGCCGGTCTGCGCCGGGGAGGCGGTGGGACGCCTCGGCTACGGCGGGATGCTCCGCCGCCTCGCGGGGAGTCTTGTGGGGCTGTAGAGGCAAAAAACGCTGCCGAAAGGCAGCGTTTTCAATGTGTAGACAAACCTCAAATAACGCGTCATTCCGAGCCAGTGAGCACACTGGCGTGGGAATCCGTTCTCCGGTGAAATGTCAGGAATCATGCG
>ONPY01000138.1 GCA_900319835.1 uncultured Eubacteriales bacterium
TGTGTCAGGTTGAATTCATCAAGGAGTGCCTGCCCGTCCGATGCCGTCCCGTTACGGAGAATACAGGCTCTGCCGTCTTTCAATGTAACTGTGTTGTTTAATTCCATTTTGAATCCCTTCTCACTCTTTAATACTGAAAGTCTATCGTTCTGACCGCAACAACGCATACCAACTCGCATCACAGACGCCCTGATTATTCCTGTCAGACTCCCTCATGGTACCTTCATACTTCATTCCACACTTTTTCATGACCATACCTGAATGCGGATTCCTTGGGTCATGTCGGCATTCTATGCGATTTGCGCCGACTTTATCGAAAAAATAATCGATCACTGCTTTTAAGGTTTCTGACATAATTCCCTGATGCCACCAGGCCTTTCCAAGGCAGTAGCCAATATGTATGATAGAGAGATCGTCATTCTGATTTATAGCACAAATGCCCCCGATCGGGTCACTTCCATGTTCCTTCAGGACAATTGCCCAGTGATAATAGTTATCCTTTTCGTAGGCGACCACCCAATCCGCCAGTATCTCTTGGCTGACTTTAATGGAAGTATGCGGAGACCATGTCAAGAATTTCGTTACATCAGGGTCTGACGCCCAGTTTTGGTACATGGCTTCCGCATCATCCCCTGAGAATCTCCTCAACAGGATTCTTTTGGTTTCAATCGTCTGCGTCCCGCAGTGCTTCATGATGCTCACCTCCGTGCGATCAGAAAAGGGAGGCACCGCAGACCGCTCAGCGGCTGGCCTCCAGCCAGGCCAGGGCCCCGCCCACATAGGCGGCGACACCGCTGACAAAGGCATCCTCGTGGAAGCGGATCTTCGGGTTGTGCTGGGGCAGGGCGGGCCAGTCCTCCGGCGCACCGCCGATGGCAAAGAAACCCGAGGGGACTTCCTGCGTCACAAAGGCGAAATCCTCCGAGCCGGAGAAAGGCGGGAGATTGTCAAAAACCATGTCCTCGCCGAGAATCTGCTTCATGGCGTCGCCCATGAGGCGAACGGTCGCGGGGTCGGTGGAGAGGGCGGCGGTCTCACTGTCAAAGACCAGGTCGGCCTCGGCCCGGTAGGTCTTCACCGTGCCCTGGGTGATATCGGCCAGGCGCTGCTTGACCAGGGCGCGGACCTCGGGGTCAAAGGTGCGGATGGAGCCCATGAGCTTGGCGGAGGCGGGGATGATGTTGCTGGCCGCGCCCGCCTGGAAGCAGCCGATGGTCAGCACCGCCACGGCACCGGGGGCCACCTCGCGGGCGTTGATGGTCTGCAGGGCGGTGACCAAATGGGCGCCGATGGCGATGGGGTCCACGGTGTTCTGGGGCTGAGAGCCGTGACCGCCGTGGCCGTGGATGGTGATGGTGAACATGTCGCAGGAGGCGAACATCGGGCCCATGGCGTAGTGGAGCTGACCCGCGGGAAGCAGGGCCATGATGTGGGTACCGAGGGCGGCGTCCACGTGGGGATTTTCCAGAATGCCATCTTCCACCATGCTCCTGGCGCCTGTCATGATCTCCTCCGCCGGCTGGAACATGAGCTTAACAGTGCCGGGCAGCTCATCCTCCATCTCCTTGAGGATCTTTGCCGCACCCAGCAGCATGGCGGTGTGGGTGTCATGGCCGCAGGTGTGGGCAGCCCCGTCACAAGCGGCGGCAAAGGGGAGACCGCTCTCCTCCTTCATGGGCAGCGCGTCCATGTCCGCCCGGATGAGCACACACTTGCCGCCGTGCTTGCCGCCCACGGTGGCGGTGACGCCGTGCTTGCCGCAATCGACTGGGGCGTAACCGTATTCCGTCAGCTTCTCCTTGACGAAGGCGACGGTCTGGTCCAGCTGGAAGCCCAGCTCCGGGTGCTGATGCAGCCAGCGGCGGTTTGCAATTACCTCTCCCTGAAGCTCCAGCGCGCGTTTCTTGATGTCCATGCAGAGACCTCCTTGATCAGTATGATAGTTTTATCATACCACGGCGGAAGGCAAAAGAAAAGAGCCGGCGTGCAAACGCCGGCTCTCGGTATCAGGGGTTACATCATGCGGAGAATGTTGTCCATGACGAAGGCCAGGTTTTCGCGGGAGAAGGCTTTGCTGACGGAGAGGTCCTGGGGCAGACGGTTGATGGTGAAGATGGCCTTGACACCCTCCTCATAGGCCGGCTCCATCCCGAGATCCGAGCCGCCCACCACGGCGATGACATCCTTACCCTGCTTCTTGGCCCGGCGCGCCACGCCGATGACCACCTTGCCGCGCAGACTCTGGCTGTCGATCTTGCCCTCGCCGGTGAAGATGGCGTCGGCGTCAGAGATGATTTCATCAAAGCCCACGGTGTCCAGCACCGTCTCGATGCCCATCTGCAGCCGGGAGCCGAAGAAGGCCATCATGCCCACGCCCATGGCACCGGCAGCGCCGCCGCCGGGAACCTCGGTCAGATCGCGGCCGAGATCACGCTTGATGATCTCGCCCAGGTGGATCAGCCCATCGTCCAGGAACTTGACCATCTCCGGGTCCGCGCCCTTTTGGGGGCCAAAGATGTAGGCCGCGCCATTGAGACCGTACATGGGGTTGTCGATGTCGCACATGGTGACGATCTCCACGCCCCGGAGCTTCTCCTGCGAGTCGCCCAGGTCGATCTTCACCACGTCCTTGAGCGTGCCGCCCACAGGGACAAAGACCGCGCCGGCGGCGTTATAGAACTTCACGCCGATCGCCGCGGCGGCGCCGCAGCCGGCGTCGGTGGTCGCGCTGCCGCCGAGGCCCACAACGATCCGTTTGACCCCGCGGCCGACGGCGTCCAGGATCAGCTGGCCCACGCCGTAGGTCGTGGTCCTGGTGGGATCCTTGCGGTCCGCCACGAGGGGAAGGCCCGCGCAGGCCGCCATCTCGATGACCGCTGTGCGGCCGCCGTCGATCAGGCCGTAGAATGCCTGCATCGGCTCAAAGTAGGGATTCGCCGCCTCAACGAAGACCTTCTCGCCGCCGAGCGCCGTGAGGAAGGCGTCGACGCTGCCCTCGCCGCCGTCTGCGACGGGGATGCTGACCACCTCGCAGTCTGGAAAACGCAGGCGGATCTGATTGCCCATGATCTCACAGATCTGGGCGGAGGAAAGCGTGCCTTTGAAGGAATCGGG
>ONPY01000137.1 GCA_900319835.1 uncultured Eubacteriales bacterium
AAAATGTCAAGTATATTTTACAAAAATCCACTTATGATAGCGAACACGCCGAAAAGAAAGCGCGCTGCCGGATTTGGTTTGCCGGCGGCGCCCCTCCACGATCTGATGAATATATTCTTCGGAAAAACTGGTATGCTCGGCAATCTGTTCAATGATCTCCCGGTCATAGTATTCAAAACCCAGCTCCTCGGCCAGCATGGCGATGGCAACGCCCGTCGCCACCACCTCGGTTACGATGGTGCAGGTTGTCGGCTACCGGTTCCGTGATTATTTTCGAATCGGCGGCCTGGTCGGCCTGATCGGCGTTGTTACCGCCTGGGTGAGTATTGTGCTGATATACGGACTGGTTTAGCACATACGGCCGGCCCGGTAATTTTCGATGCCGCAAAAACAGAGGGGATGACCCGGGCGGCATTGACCTGGCCCTTTCACAAATCCTCGACGTTCAGAAAGTCAAAATCCGCGGTCCGGCGGCGGAGCATCGCGTCTACGCAGCCCAGACCGTACATGGTGCCGGTGAACTCTCCGTAGCCGCTATGCTCGTCGGACAGGTGCCAGGTGGGGAAGTCAGGCCCGATGGCGGTCCAGCGTTCTCCGTCTAATGACCAGGAAAAGGCGAAACGCTTTCCCTCAATCCTCAGACGGAGCCGGACTGCTCCTTCCGGAGCCGGAATCTCGCAATCCCGATGGTCGTTTTTCACGCCCCGGTCCACTTCCTGTACGCTCAGAACGGCGCAGTTCTGCTCCTCGCTCCAGGTCTTGCGGAGCCAGACATAGTTCATGCTGTCATAATACAGAACCAGGCCCGCGCTGTGCTGATAGAGTTCCGGGGTGAAATCCATCCGGGTGGTGATCACCGTGCGGACGCCGGTCAGTTTCCGTACCAGAAGACTCACCTGATTGGTGGAGCTCAAAGACTCCTGCCCCCTCAGACGCAGCCAGCCGGGGCGGCTTTCCAGATCGGCAAAGGTTTCGGGGCTGATGCGCGGCGTATAATAATCTTTCCGCAGCATGCCCGCATCAAAGCCGTCAAAGCCGGGCAGCGTTTCCGCCGCGAAAGGCGGCAGCGCGGCTTCCTCACTTTCAAGCAGGGCGAGGCAGCCGCCGCCGGGAAGCTGCAGCCAGCCGTCGGCGGTCCACTCGAGCTTCTGAATGGCCGCCTCCCGGCCCAGCGTGCAGCAGAGCTCCGGAACAAAAGGCCGGGCGCAGTGGTAAGCCATGAACACCTCACCGGTCTGCGTCTCGACCAGACTGCCGTGCCCGGCTTTCTGCAGAGGGGCGGCGGGATTGTAATAGCGGGGCTTGAGGTGGTCGGTATCAGAGCTCTCGTCCCGGTTTTCGGGAACGGAAGTGAGGATCGGATTGTGCGGGCAGGGCTCATAGGGGCCGAAAAGACTGCGGGAGCGGCTGAGCGTGGCGCAGTGGTAATAACCCGTTCCTCCCTCGGCGCAGAGAAGATAATAGTATCCGTCCTTCTGATACAGGTGCGGCCCCTCAAGGCAGCCGCGAAGGGTCGCGCCCATGAAAATACGCTTCGGATAGCCGACGATGGCCCGCGCCGCGGGATCATACTCCACAAGACAGATTCCGCCGGGCTTCCGGCGGTCATCCCGGGTCTCCCACTCCAGAGATACCAGCCACTTGCGGCCGTCTTCATCGTGGAAGAGGGAAGCGTCAAAGCCGGCCGAGTGGAGGTACACCGGCTCGGACCAGGGGCCTTCCGGCTCCGGGGCGGTGATCAGGTAGTTGTCGATGTCGAAAAAGCGGGCGTTCATGGAGCGCATGACTCCGTAGACCAGGTAGAACAGTCCGTCTTTCTCACACCAGCTCAGACACGGCGCCCAGATGCCTTTGGCGGAAGGCAGCCCGCGCAGGCCCAGACTCCCGGCATCACGAAGCAGGTGCGTCTGCAGCTCCCAGTGCTTCAGATCGCGGGAATGGTAGACCGGAATCCCGGGGAACCACTCGAAGGTGGAGCAGGCCAGATAATAGTCTTCACCCCGGCGGCAAAGACAGGGGTCTGAGTGAAAACCGGGCAGAATCGGATTTTGAATCATAACAGCAAGCCCTCGATTCCTGTATCATTGGATACGCTATGTTATCCTGTTTTCAGAGATTTGTCTATCACAATTTTTCTGCCCATGCAAAAAGGCAGGAGCTTTACCATGCTCTCTGCCAAATGCACAGGGGACGCTTCTCCGTATAACCATGCCTCAAAATAATGCGGCCCGCGGTTGACAGAAGAGAGTTAGCGATATATAATTAAATCAATCTAACTACTTTGCTTTGTTTATGGTTCACAAAGGAGGAATTTGTGTTGAAAGCAGATTATAAAAACTGGGTACCGCTGGGGTCCGGAATATGCCTCCTTCAGCAAGGCACGCTGCGAAAAAAACGCAGAGGCAGAGGGGGTAACGAACGTCCGTTTCCAGAAGGGTGATGCCTGCCGGCTTGAGTTTGTGGATGAGAGCTTCGACGCGGTCACCAGCAACTATGTCTATCACAACATCAGCGGTGTCGATAAGCAGAAGCTCCTTCGGGAGACCCTGCGTGTCCTGAAGAAGGGCGGGACCTTCGCCATCCATGACCTGATGGAGAAAGCGCGCTAAGGAGGCATTGGATAGACATGTGAAGTCCCATGGTTTTGACTATGCCGAGGATTCTACCCGTGTGCTTACCATCAAAGTCAAGGACCGGCAGCGGTCAATGAACGTTAACAGCATTGATTTTGCGTTTGTCCATGACTACAAAGATGATAAAGGCAGGAAGCGCCAGCAGTATATTCGCTTTAACAAAATGCAGAACAGTTATACGTGGGAAGAGCAGGGTGATGGCTACTACCATTTGCAGGAAAAGATCCAATGGATTAAGGACCAGGAGCTGTGGGAAAGTGATTTGAGGCCGTATTATCTTCTGAAGAAGAATCTGAATACGGATCCGGATCTTCACTCACGTACTATTTTTGCCATTGCAGTTCATGAGATCTGCCAGAAAAACGGGTATTATGATTAACGCCCATTCACCCTAATCTTTACCCTAACATAGAAGAATAGTTCATCCCGGCTGCAGCAGATGTAATAGAGGTGATGTCTTTTCCGTAAGCATCCGTACAGAACATCCATGCCACAAGGTCATACTTGT
>ONPY01000141.1 GCA_900319835.1 uncultured Eubacteriales bacterium
TACTGCCCATGTTCTCACGTCCTTTCTGTTTCTATTCTACAACAAAAAAATGAAAGTAGGCACTTTTTCAAGTGTCTACTTTCATCTTACCAAGTGCACGGACTTTTGGTCCGTGCTGTTTTTTATCTGTCAGACTTCCTTTACTTCCGGCTTCGGCTGGTGGTATTCCAGCCCCTGGTCAAAGCGCACCTTCTCCGGCGGGGTCTCCAGCAGCTCCGGGTGGTCCAGGTAGTGGCGCATATCCCCGAAGAAGCGCGCGTAGTGGGCGCCGGAGCAGACGCGCTCATCGGCGGTGATGCCGATGGGCAGATAGCGCTTCATGCGCGTCTGGCCGTTTTCGACCTCGGCCACCTTTTCGGTCACACCCATGCCGAGGAACAGTCCCACATTGCCCCAGTTGTAGAGGTGGTGGTTGACGTCGTGCAGACCGATGGAGGCGGTGTTGGTGATGTACATGCCCACATAGAAGGGCAGCTCCTCCATCAGCATGGCCGGGGCCAGACCGTAGCGGTCCAGCAGACGTACCAGGGACACAATCACCGTGGCAAGCCCCGGCACCGCGAAAAGGAAGGCCAGCAGCTTGTCCACAAAGCCGGCGGGAGCGTCGCCCCGGTTGGCGGCCACTGCGGCTGTCATGCGGTCACGCACGTCATAGACCGTGTCCGTCAGGTCAAACTTGATCTTGACCACAGCCTCCCCCTTGTCCGCATCCGAGGGATCCTTGAGGATCGTAAAGGCGGCAGAGCAGTTGTTCCGGGCGAAGAGCTGCTTGTTCATGATGAAGCGGTTGATCTCCGGATTCTTGCTGATGGCGCGCACATAGGCCGCCACAATGATCTGCATGTAGGAGAGAGACTGGCCCTTCTCCATTTTCTGCTGGCGGATGTAGCGGGAGAGGACCTCCATGTCCGCCTTGTGCTTGAGAAACACCTGCGCATCGCAGCGCATGGGCATCACATAGGGCGTGATCCGCATCACAGGGTCAATGCCCTTGACCCGCCTTCCGTCCGGTCGTCTTCCAAACATGGGGACTCCTCCTCGCTCATCGATTGATGCGAAAATTATATAAGTTTTTTGAAGCTTTGTAAAGAGCGATTTACAGCCCTCAGATAATTTCGCTGACGGGCGCGGCGTTGCTCACCCGGCCGGTCACCAGGCGGATGGCCCGGTTGGCCTCGAGGAGATTGGCCCGGTCGTCCTCGCTTACCTCGATGTGGTAGACCGTCCGCAGCCTGTCTTCCCGCCGGGTCATGAGCCGGGGGTCCAGCTTCGTCCAGCCGAACACCGGGTACTCCGCGGTGGTCCAGACCCGATAGCGCACCTGGCGCTCTTTGAGCTCCGCCTCCACGCGCTGAAACTCCTCCGCGTTGTTGGAGATATAGACTGTGATTTCCCGTTCACCGCCTCTGGAAAACATGGCGCACGCCTCCTGTTTCAAGGATTCTGTTCTACTTATAACATAAATAGCGGCGGCCGCGCAACCGAAAAACGGGATGACAGCCCCGCCCGGGCTGTGCTATACTGAGATCACTGCAAGTCAGCCCGGAGACGGGGGAGAGGAGAGCGCCATGCAGGAGAGCTTTTATACGCTGCCCAGGCCGGGGAATCTGCGCCTGGCCCTGGTCACGGATCTGCACAGCTTCCCCGGGGACGAGGCGCTGGCCTCCCTGGAGCGACAGAGGCCGGAGCTGATCTGTGTGGCGGGGGACTTCGTCCTGGGCAGGGCGCCCCGGGAGGGGCGGAAGTTGGAGCGCAGCCCGGAGGCCGAGGCCTTTCTCCGCGCCTGCGCCGGGCTTGCGCCCACCTTCGTCTCCCTGGGCAACCACGAGTGGATGCTGGACCGGGAGGATCTGGAAGGGATCAAAGCGCTTGGCGCTGTGCCGCTGGACAACGGCTGGATCAACTGGCAGGGCTTCTGCATTGGGGGCCTCAGCTCCGGGCGCATCGGATATTACCGGGCCTTCCGGGAAAAAAGCGGCAGCACCGAACGCTATCCACTGCCGCCGCATACGCGGAGCTACGGGGCAAAGGCCGCGCCCGAGACGGACTGGCTCAAAGAATACGCGGCCCAACCGGGCTTTAAGCTGTTGCTGTGCCACCAGCCGGAGTACTGGACCCGCTATATCCGGGCCCTGCCCATCGACCTCACGCTCAGCGGCCACGCCCACGGCGGGCAGATCCGCCTGTTCGGCAGAGGGCTCTATGCCCCGGGCCAGGGGATTCTGCCCCGCTATACGTCCGGCGTGTATGAAAACCGGCTGGTCGTCAGCCGCGGCCTTGCCAACACCACTGTTGTGCCGAGGCTGTGCAACCCCACCGAGATGGTGTACGTCCAGCTGCAAGAGCCGTAGACGCGAGGAATACGAAAAAACTCCCCCGGATTCGATCCGGGGGAGTTTTGCGCTGGATGCGCTTTACTGCTCGGCGGGAGTGAAGTCCTCTTTGCCGTGGTGGCAGAGCGGGCAGACATAGTCGGCCGGCAGCTCGCCGTCGCAGGGCTCAAAGTGGCCGCAGATGGAGCAGACGTAGCCCTTCTGCTTGGGCTTGACGTCGGGCACCACATGCTCAAACTCGTCCTTGCCGTGCTTGCACAGCGGGCAGGTGAAGTCGTCTGGCAGCTCCGCGCCCTCGTAGACGTAGCCGCAGACCTTGCAGACCCAGCATTCCTTCTGCTCGGGGGCGGGGTTCTTCTTGGGCTTGATGTGGGCGTGGTAGTAGCCGTAGGTGCAGGAGGGAGCGGAGGAGAGGACCTTTGCCTCCACCACGTTCGCGATATAGAGGGTCTGGGTCTCGAGATCCTTGACGTCGATGACCTCGCAGGAGAGCACCGCGTTGGTGTACTCGGGGATGTAGCGGATGCCGTTGGACGTACGCACGTCATAGCTGAGATCCGCGAACTTGTCCACGTCCCGACCGCTCTGGAAGCCGAAGCGCTGGAACAGGGAGTAGGGCGCGTCCTCGGTGAGGATGGAGATGTTGAAGCGCCCCGCCTTCAGCACCATGTCGCAGGTGTGGTTTTTCTTGATGCAGGAGAT
>ONPY01000136.1 GCA_900319835.1 uncultured Eubacteriales bacterium
ACCTCGAAGTCGGTGAAGTTGCCCTTTGCGTCGTCGGCGAGGAACGGGTAGGTGGGGATGCCGCCGGCCGCCTCGATGATGCGCTGGACCGTCTCCATCGGCAGGAAGGCCTTGGGATCCTCGGGCACGAAGGCCGCGCCGCCCGCCCCGGGCAAGGGGCGCATGCTGGGCGCGGATGCCGGGGCAAAGCCCTTTACGGTGAAAGGCGCGCTGCAGCCGGGCGACCAGGTGCTTCTCTGCACCGGATGGCTGTGCGCCGCGCTGGACGCGCGGGAGATGCTGCGCATCCTGGCCGAGAGCGAGAGCCCCAGCGCAGCGCTGCAGCAGCTCGCCCGCCGGGCCGGAAGCGGCCGGGGCGACATCGCCGCCGTGCTGCTGAAGGCGGAGGAAGCCGCCGGGGAATCTGCGGAAAATTGAGCGCCGAAAAGCGCCCGAAAACGCCCACAACGCATAAAACCACCCCTTGCCGCATGTCGGCAAGGGGTGGTTTCTGCTTTGTTGCTCCGGAGAAGGATCAGACGAGCTCCAGCACCGCCATCTCGGCGGCGTCGCCCCGGCGGGGGTCGATGCGGGTCACGCGGGTGTAGCCACCCTCGCGGCCTTCGTACTTCTTGGCGACCTCGTCAAAGACCTTCTTCGCCACATCCTCACGGGTGATGAAGCTCAGGGCCTGACGGTAGGCAGCCATGTCCTTTTTCTTTCCGAGCGTTATCATTTTCTCAGCCATGGCGCCGATTTCCTTCGCACGGGTATAGGTGGTCTCCATGCGGCCGAGGTCCAGAAAATCTGTCACCTGCTGGCGGAGCATGGCCATGCGCTGGTCGGTGGTCTTGCCGAGCTTTCTTGTACCGGGCATTGCGGTCTTCCTCCTTTATGGCGCGGGCGGTTTCCCGCCCGACGAATCGTATGGCGTGTTAGTTGTTGTCCTCGTTGGCCAGGCTCAGGCCCATCATGGCGAGCTTGTGCTCCACCTCTTCCAGGCTCTTGCGGCCAAGGTTGCGGACCTTGATCATCTCATCCTGCGTTTTGCCAACCAGATCTTCCACAGTGTTGATGTTGGCACGCTTCAGGCAATTAAAGCTGCGGACCGAGAGATCCAGCTCTTCAATGGTCATCTCCAGGACCTTGTCTCTCTGCGCCTCGACCTTTTCCACCACGGTAGAGCGGGAGCTGATGGTCTCGCTCAGGTCGGTGAAGATGGTGAAGTGGTCGCAGAGGATCTTGGCACCCAGGCTGACAGCGTCGCGGGCGGTGATGGTGCGGTCCGTCCAGACCTCGATGGTCAGCTTGTCAAAGTCCGTCTGGTTGCCCACACGGGTGTTCTCCACCGTGTAGTTGACCTTGAGGACGGGGGTGTAAATGGAGTCCACGGGGATGGTCCCGATCACCGCCTGGGGATTCTTGTTGCGGTCGGCGGAAACATAGCCTCTGCCGTGGGCCAGCGTCAGCTCCATGCTGAGGGAAGCGTCCGGGCCCAGGGTGGCAATGTGCAGGTCGGGGTTGAGGACCTCCACCTCGCCGTCGGCCTTGATGTCGCCGGCAGTGACCTCGCACTCGCCCGCGGCCTCGATGTAGACGGTCTTGGGACCGTCGCAGTGGAGGCGGGCGATGATGCTCTTGACATTCAGGACGATCTCGGTCACGTCCTCCTTCACGCCGGGGATCGTGGCAAATTCATGCTGGATGCCGGCGATCTTGATGGACGTAACAGCGGTTCCGGGAAGCGAAGAGAGGAGCACTCTGCGCAAAGAGTTACCCAAAGTCGTACCGTAGCCACGCTCGAGCGGTTCCACGACATACTTGCCGTGGGAATCATCGGACGGAGTCTCGATGCACTCAATGCGAGGCTTTTTGATTTCAATCATGAGTGATGTTACCCTCCTTCAATTTTGTGTGCTACTGGGGCACAGGTTAGGTTCAGCTTACCAATTTGAGGGTCGCTCAGCTTACTTGGAATACAACTCGACGATGAGGTGCTCTTCGATAGGCAGATCAATGTCTTCTCTCGCAGGGAACGCAGTGACCTTGGCGATCATATTGTTGGCGTCATACTCAAGCCACTTGGGGGGCTGACGGAAGGCGTTGGCCTCCACGTTGGCCTTGATCTTCTCCAGGGACTTGCTGGAGTCCTTCAGGGAGATGACCATGCCGGGCTTCACCAGGAAGCTGGGGATGTTGACCTTGCGGCCGTTGACGGTGAAGTGACCGTGGCTGACCAGCTGACGGGCCTCCGCACGGCTCATGGCGAAGCCGAGACGATAGACCACGTTGTCCAGACGGGATTCCAGAATGGCGAGCAGGTTCTCGCCGGTCTGGCCCGGGCGGCGCTCCGCCAGTTCAAAGTAGTTGCGGAACTGGTTTTCCAGCAGACCGTAGTAACGCTTGGCCTTCTGCTTCTCACGCAGCTGCTGGCCGTACTCGGAGGTCTTGCTGCGGTTCTGGCCATGCATGCCGGGCGCATAGGCTCTGCACTCCATGGCGCACTTCTGGGTATAGCATCTGTCGCCCTTCAGGAAGAGCTTCTGCCCCTCTCTGCGGCACATACGGCAGACGGCTTCGGTATATCTTGCCATTATTCTCTACCTCCTTACATTAGACGCGACGACGCTTGGGAGGACGGCATCCGTTGTGGGGGATGGGGGTCACATCCTTGATCATCGTGACTTCGAGACCTGCAGCCTGCAGGGCGCGGATGGCGGCTTCACGTCCGGAGCCGGGGCCCTTGACGAAAACCTCCACGCTCTTCAGACCATGCTCCATGGCCGCTCTGGCAGCGGTCTCAGCAGCGGTCTGCGCGGCGAAGGGGGTGGATTTCTTGCTTCCGCGGAAGCCCAGGCCACCGGCGCTGGCCCAGGAAATGGCGTTGCCATTCGGGTCGGTGATGGTGACCATGGTGTTATTGAAGGAAGAGCTGATATGCACCTGGCCCTTTTCAATGTTTTTGCGCTCTCTGCGGCGCGTGCGGACGACTTTTTTCTTAGCGGTAGCCATTTACATATCCCTCCTTTACTTCTTCTTGTTGGCGATGGTGCGTTTCGGACCTTTGCGGGTGCGCGCATTGGTCTTGCTTCTCTGGCCGCGGACAGGCAGGCCCTTGCGGTGACGGGTGCCGCGATAGCAGCCGATCTCCATGAGGCGCTTGATGTCCAGAG
>ONPY01000134.1 GCA_900319835.1 uncultured Eubacteriales bacterium
CATCTTGTCCCCGGAAGGGTACGACCTTCCGCACCGTGGGGCAGGCGTTGGTGAGGGTGCCGGTCTTGTCAAAGATCACGGTGTCCGCGCGGCTCAAAATCTCCATGTACTTGCCGCCCTTGACCGTGATCTTGTGGTAGCCGGCCTCCCGCATGGCAGAGAGGACGCTCAAGGGCATGGAGAGCTTCAAGGCGCAGGAAAAATCCACCATCAGCACTGAGACGGCGCGCGCAGTGTTGCCCGTCAAAAGCCAGGTCAGCGCGCTGCCGCCCAGGCACCAGGGCACCAGCTTGTCCGCCAGGCGGTAAGCCCGGTCCTCGGTGCCGGATTTCAGTCGCTCGGACTCCTCGATCATGCGCACGATGCGGTCATAGCGATTTTCGCCCGCGGAGTGGGTCACGCGCAGGACGCAGCTGCCCTCCTCTACCACGCTACCCGCGTAGACGGCGGCGCCCGGCCGCTTGGCCACGGGGACGGATTCCCCCGTGAGAGATGCCTGATTGAGCATCACGTCCCCCTGCTCCAGGATGCCGTCCAGGGGCAGGACATGGCCGGTGTGCACCACGATCTGGTCTCCGCCCTTCACCTGTGAAAGCGGAACGATTACCTGGGTGCCGTCCTCCGTCAAAAGCCAGACCTTGTCTACCTGCAGGGACATGCTCCTGGCCAGATCGTCCACGGATTTCTTGCGCGTCCAGTCGTCCAGGGTCTCGCCCATGGAGAGCAGGAAGCGCACGGAACCCGCGGTGGAGAAATCCCCCGTCAGAAGTGAGGCGCCGATGGCCACGCCGTCCAGCACCTCTACGGTCAGCTTGCCCCGCAACAGCATCTTCGCGGCAAGCCAGAGGCGGGGCAGGGCGCTGACAGTGTTGATCACCCGCCGCAGCGGCAGGGGCAGGAACAGCTTTTTCCCATAGTGCCGCAGCACCTGGAAGACCAGCTTTTCCTTGTACTCCCGATTGATCTGGCGGCTGTGGGGGCTGAGTACGTGGGCCTCTTCTTCGGCTTCCTCGTAGGAAAAGCGAGACAGGGCGCTGTACAGCGTGTCACGTTCCCCGGTAAAGAGAATGGTCACGCCGCAGATACGCTCATGTACCGTCACCTGATCCACGCCGGGCAGTGTCCGAATCCAGGCCTCCAGCAGGTCGGCTTCACGCAGGCTTATGGAGCGCTGCACCGCCCGCAGACGGACGCGCCCCCGGCTCTCATGCAGAATCTGAAACTTCATGCTTTCGCAGTATCTTCGATGTACTTTGCCTCTTCGGCGGCTCTGGCCTCGTTGATCGCTTTGGCGTCGGCCAGGATGTCCGAGCAGCCCTCCTGTACGGCTTCCACATCGCGCATCACCTGGTCTTTGCAGCGCAGTACAGCGGCGGTGGCGTGGGTATAGACCTTGCGGGCATCTTTGCTGCCCAGGAGCTTGAAGCCGGCGGAGCCAAACAGCGTGCCGCCCACAAACAGTGCGATTTTTCCGGTAGTAGTCATATCTTTATCCTCCTATGTTTGCCCGGCGTCTGCCGGGTTTTTTACTTCTTCTTATATCCGCAGTCGCAGTACGGCCCGCCGCTTGCCAGGGTGTACTGCCGTACGAATTCCGATACACCGCCCGCCTCGCTCATGCTGTAGTCCAGATGGCACATGGCGGGGGTCAGTTCAAACAGGCCCAGTTCCTTCATCAGCGTGCAGATGCCGCATTTGGTAAAGCGGGCCTCATAGCCGCTGCCGTCCGGATAGGGCAGATAGTCCATGTTCCAGGAATAGGGGTTGCGGTCGGCGGCACGCAGGGCGGCGGTTTGCTTCATGCTCTGGATATCAGCATCTGTAAACTTGCGCTTCCCGCCCATCCGGCAGAACCACCTGGTGGGTGCGGTCATCATAGCCTGAGCGTAAAAGTCTGTCAGCTGTTGTACCGTCGGTCGCCGCTCCATGCTCAGGACGAAGGCGCAGAGCAGGGCGCAGTTCACGATATTCATCTGGAAGCGGTCGCCCTTTTCAAATTCCGGGAGCTTTTCGATAATCTCCCGGTATTTGGGCTTGGCCTTTTCGGCGATCTTCTCCGCTTCCCGCGGCGAAAAGCCCAGAACGGAGACCAGGTGCTCCCGGAAAGACTTTCGATACAGCAGCCACATGCCCAACGGCATTCCCATGTACTTCATTCTTTACCCTCTCCGAATGTGATCTTCACGATCACCATCTTGACCAGTCTGTCGCAGAAGCGGATCATCAGCTTATGAAAGGCGTTCATCTTATGGTAGATGTCCCGGTATCCGCGCATATAGCTTTTCGTCGAGACGGCAGCGAAATGTTTGCTCCAGCCCTTCAGGGTCATCGGGTCATCCAGGGAGAACAGCGCGTTCACGTCCCGGATCCCGGCCCCCTTGAGCCAGGTCTTGGTCATCATCTTCGCGCCGCGCCGGTTGCAGCAGTCGAAGGCCAGCACCGCGCCGGGAAAGCGCGCGGCCATCGCCTGAAACAGCGCCTTGACCGCCTCTGTCTCAAAGTAGTAGAACACACCGGAGGCGAAGAACACCGCGCCATGGTCAGCGTCGATCCGCTCCATCCAGCTGTGGTCGTTCAGGTCGATGCCGATGTTTTCTTCCCGCTCGCCCGCGGGCAGCAGCTCGTCTCTTACCGCGATCACGTCCGCCATGTCAAGGTTATAGCCCCGGCATCGGCCGTTATCCACCTGGGAGAAGGTGTCGTCCAGCCCGCAGCCCAGGTTGACCACCGCCGCTTTGGGGTGGGTTTTCAGATAGTCCCGTACCTCCCACATGAGGTCATACTGCCGCTGGGCCACCTCCAGCGCGCCGAAGAGTCCCGCCTGGGACTCCATGAGTTTCCGCTTTTCGGAGAAGTCATAGTCCAGCATGGCGCAGATGCGCTTCGCCGACGGATCGGAAAACAGCTCCGGGTAATGCTCGGAGCAGATGAGCCGCCCAAAGAGCGGGATGATCAGGGTCTCCTGAACGGAGTTCTTTTCAATGTGATATTTCAAGTTTTTCTCCTCCTTAGCCCAGCGCCACATCCAGAGCCATCATCAGACTGAAGCCGAAGGCAAAGGCGATGACACCAATATTGGAATGTTCTCCCGCGGACATCTCCGGGATCAGCTCCTCCACGACCACATACAGCATGGCCCCGGCGGCAAAAGACAGCAAATAAGGCATGGCGGGCACGATCAACCCCACCAGAAGCACCGTCAGCGCGCCG
>ONPY01000130.1 GCA_900319835.1 uncultured Eubacteriales bacterium
CCCGTGGTGGTGGCCGGGGTCTACAGCCATGAGACCGACGCCTTTTCCCAAAAGGCCTCCGAGGGCGCCATGCGCATCTATATGCACTATGAGCTGTTCGAGAAGCTCTTTCCCGACAAGACCGGCATTGGCTGCTACGAGTTTGTGATGGCCGACCCTGTCAAGGGCTTCGCCCGCACCAGCGCCGAGGAGAAGTTTCCCATCAAGACCGCGGAAGTGGTGGAAAACAGCGCCCGCTTTGAGGTCGCTCGCCTCTGGAAGATCCTCAGAAACGGTATGGAGCGCACCATGCGCAAGAGCACCGCGGCCTACCCCGACTGGGAAAACGCCGCCCGCGCCGCGGAGGACAGGGCCGCGCTGTGGCTGGGGCTTGCCATCGCCTTCGCGATCTTCCCGGTGGTTCTCCTGGTGGTGTACGCGGTGCGCTATGCCCGCATCGGCAAGGAGAAACTGGAGGAGGATGTGATCCCCAACGCGAGGGACCGGGTGGAGGAGGCCGTGCGCGTCCGCGCCCGCCGCCGCTGGGAAAAACAGCACCCCGATATGAAATAGAAAACGAGACCGGAAACGGTCTCGTTTTTTCACAACGGATCACGCCTATTCTTTGGCTCCCTTTGGATAAAGGGAGCTGCCGCGCAGCGGCTGAGGGATCGAAAAAGCTAAATCAGGTCGATCCCCCACCGCCTCTGGCGGAGCCCCCTTTTTCGAAAGGGGGCTTGTGCGGGGCGACCGCATGTTTTTCACGCCAGCCAGTTAAGCAGCTTTTCCACATTCTCGTCCGAGTACTCGATCTCCGCCGAGAACAGGCGCACCGCGTCCTCCAGCGGCGCATATGCCGCCATCGCGCAGAGCAGCCGTGCCGCGAAGAGGGCAAAGGTCAGCCGGGCGCCGGCTTCCTCTTCACCCCCGGCGGCAAAGTGCCGGTAGAGGAAATACGCCGCCAGCCTCGTCCATCCGCTCCAACGTCAGCAGAAAGTCCGCGGCTGCCCGGGGATCGAAGGGCGTAAGCACCCGCCCGTACCGGGAGAGGCAGCACGCCATGCGATCGCTCAGACACGCCGCTTCGTCCGCCAGGATCGCAAACAGCTTTCCCCGCTGCCGCAGCAGCGGGGTGGGGGAGAGCGCGTCCCCCTCGTCCCCGTCGGCGGTCAGACGCAATGGCCCTGTTTCCGCAAGCAGCAGGCGGACCGCCTCCTCGCAGCAGAGGCCCAGGCCCGCCTCCAGCCGATCCGGATATTCCTGATAAAAGCGCGGATGGGAGGCGCAGATGTCGCAGAGACTGTCCTCGCCCTCACTGAGGATCAGCTCACACAGGCCGTCCGCGCGCAGCAGGGGACAGCGCTCACCCTTTGTCAGAACAAAATGCGGCGCGGGTTCCCGGGCGATACTCCGGCGCATCTTCTCACCCAGCGCCCCGCCGATCGTCTCCCAGCGGGCGAGGGCGTCGGAATCGATGTCGATCTCCCAGCCCACGCAGCAGCTGTGCCGGCAGCGGGAGGCGATACACGCAAAGTCATCGTAAAAGTCCGGACGGACAAAAATCACGGGCTCCGGCCCCCTCTCCTTTTTCTCCAAGCATAGCACAGGCGGGGCGCCTTTGCAACGCGGCAGAATGGAAATTATCGGTTGACAGGCCGGGCCCGGCGCGGTATGCTCAAACAAACAAAACGTCATGGGAGGAAACGATCATGTCAGAGAGAATCGACGCGCTCATCGAGCGCTTTCACAGCCTGTACGGCGAGGCTGAGCCCGGCATCTGGTCCGCGCCCGGCCGCACGGAGATCAGCGGCAACCACACCGATCACCAGCACGGCAAGGTGCTGGCCGCCTCGGTGAACATGGACATGCTGGCCGCCGCCGCGCCCAACGGCACCAACACCGTACACATCGCCTCCGAGGGCTTTGAGCCCTTTTCGGTGGACCTGATGGTGCTGGAGCCGCAGGCAGCCGAGCGCGGCACCACCGCCGCCCTGGTGCGCGGCATCTGCGCCCTGGCGACCGGATACGGCTACCCCGTTTCCGGCTTTGACGCCTGCGTGGTCTCCAACGTCCCACAGGGGAGCGGCCTGTCCTCCTCCGCCGCCTTTGAGGTGCTCATCGGCGCGGTGGTCAACTCCCTCTTCTGCGGCGACAAGCTGAAGGCCACGGACCTTGCCATCATGGGCCAGCAGGCGGAAAACCGCTGGTTTATGAAGCCATGCGGGCTGATGGACGAGATGGCCTCCGCCTGGGGCGGCGTCATCGCCATCGACTTTGCAGATCCCGCCGCGCCGCAGGTTACCCCGGTGGACTTTGACCTGGCCGCCGAGGGCTTCAGCCTGTGCATGGTGGATGTCAAGTCCGACCACGCGAGCCTCACCCATGAGTATGCCGCCATCCCCGGCGAGCTCAAGGCCGTCAGCGCCGTCTTCGGCAAGGACGCCCTGCGGGATGTGGACGAGGCGGAGTTTTACGGACGCATTGCCGAGGTGCGCCAGGCCGCGGGCGACCGGGCTGTGCTGCGTGCCGTACACATCTTCAACGAAAACCGCCGGGTAGATTTGAGCACCGCCGCTTTGAGAGACGGTGACTTTCCCGCCTTCCTGCGCCTGGTGCGCGAGTCGGGGCGCTCCTCCTGGATGTACCTGCAGAATGTGCTGGTCACCGGCAGCACCGAGGAGCAGGCCGCCGGTGTGGCCCTGGCCCTCTGCGAGAGCGTGCTGGGCGAGCGCGGCGCCTTCCGCATCCACGGCGGCGGCTTCGGCGGCACGGTGCAGGCCTTCGTGCCGGACGATCTGCTGGACGTCTTCCGCGTACGGCTCGAATCCGTCTTCGGCCCGGGCAGCTGCCATGTGATGCAGATCCGCCCGGTGGGATTTACCAGACTAAAGTAACATAATTCAATAGACAGAAAATGGTTGACAAAAAATAATTAACAGAAAAATGTTAACATAAATCGATTACCATAACGAAAGCCTCGGGCGTTCAGCCCGGGGTTTTCTTGCGCGATGGAGGTATATCGACACAGAAGCGCGCATATCCATAGAGGGAAGGGGACAGGCCGGGCGGGAACAATAGGCCGCGGCAGGCGTCAAAAAAACAGAGAAATATCCCTACAAGAAAGGATGGATGAACCGTGAAAAAGGGAACTGTCAAACGAATCTCCATGCTGCTGAGTCTATTGATGACGCTGTGGTTGGCAGGCTGCGGCTACAATCACGGAACCATGCAGATCGTCAGCCGATCCGCCAGGGCCCTGGCCGCGGTTCAGAGCCTCAGCTTCGAGGGCACGGCGGAGGGCATCGGAACTCTCTCCGGTGAACCGCTGCGCCTGAGTGCCAAGGGCGCGGGCGACTGGATTGCGGAGCCTCCTGGCCTCCGGCTTGAGGGGAACTTTGCCCTGGGTGAGCTGCTGACACTCCGCGCCCCGCTGCGGCTGCTGGGGGAGGAGGACGGGCTCGGCCTCTATCTGGGCGTCACGCCCGGGGAGGAGCCGCTGTGGATCCATGTGCCCTTGGAGCAGAAGGCGCTCACGGCGGAGCTGGACCCAGCAAGTTTGCTGGGGCTGCTTTCCGACAGCGGAGCGCTTGTGAGCCGGGATCCAACCCGGGAGGACGGGGAGACGATCTGTCTCTCGGCTGTGATTCCGGGGAGCCTCCTCGCGGAGGACATGGACGGAGAACTGACGGCCAAGGTCTGGCTGAATCAGAAGACGTATCTGCCCACCCGGCTGGAGGCGGATCTGACGGAACTGGCCCGCGCCGCCCTGAGCGACAGCGAGTGGCCGCTGATGCAGAGCCTGACGCCGGTGAGTCTGACGATGGAGCTGACCGTCACCGGCGTTGACACCGCCGCGCCCGTGGAGGCGCCGGCGGCTGACCGGGTGATCTATGAGAAGACCCCAGGCGGCTTGACCGAGGCCTTCACCGCCGCGGGGGAGGTCCGCGCGGCCTGAAAAACGGCCGGGAGCTTTTGCTCCCGGCCGCGGCTCTTTTACGCAAAAAAACTTCCCCCGGGTTGCCCCGGGGGAAGACCCCGCTTATGCCGTGCTGGCCCAATTATAACCTGCACACAATGGCAGGTGGGTCGCCTAAGTTCTGTTTCGCTGCTTCCAACGTCCGGTAGTCCGGGAGGCCTGCAATCCGCAGATTCAAATCGGCATCCCTTATAAGAGATGTGGGTTTAATGGGCCAAAGGTCTGAAAAGACGACACGCACACAGCAGGGCGTTTCTCTTACCACATTCAGCTTATGCGGAGGGTACGGGCTTATTCCTCCTCGTCGTCATCAAAAAGCAGAACGGCGAAGTGGTCATAGACATCCTGCAGCTCATCATCGTCATCGATGGACTCAAACAGCTCGTCCCCGTTTTCATCCAGCACCGAGCGCAGAATGATGATGCCGTAGTCTGGATCGTTTTCATCCATGTTGGCGGGGAGAAAAGCCACAAAGGTCTGATCCTTGTAATCCATGGTGTCGAGCACTTCCAGCTCAAACTCCTGCCCGTCGTCATCCACGATCGTGATGAAGTCGCTGCCAAATTCCTCACTCATAGCGGCACCTCCTGTCTGGTTATTCTTATTGTATACCATATGCAGGAAGAAATCAAGAGCCACAAACAGCGGAAGGCCCGGCTATTTGTAGGGTTTACAATGATGTGTGACAGAAAGTGAAAAAAAGATAGCGAATAGGAGTGGCCTGTATTAAGGTTGAGTTGTCGAGACAAAACCGAAAGG
>ONPY01000129.1 GCA_900319835.1 uncultured Eubacteriales bacterium
CGATTTCCCAATGCGTCCTCTCGGCTGGCTCTCTCCTAAACAGGCTCTTTCTTCTTTTCCTAACTCTGTCACACATCATTGACAAACCTACAGAAAAAATATGGTGCCGGTGCACGAGGCGCTTGCAATCGGGAAACGCTTGTGCAATAATAAGATATTAAATAAACTATAGTATACGGGATTCAGGAGGAAGCGGACGCATGGAACAGATTCAGCATCAAGTAAATACGCTGCTGCGCACAAGACGGCAGCGTCGCGTCCGGCTGCTTTCATTATCTGCGGCAGCTCTGCTGGCGGTGCTGGGCGTGGCCTACGGGCTGCGGCAGTACGGTGTGGCAAAGACGGCGCCGGAGAAGGTCCTTGCCTGCCGCTATGAGGCGCCGCAGGGGCCGGGTTACGCGGGTTTTTCTCTGCACAGCCACACGGAGGACTGCTTTGACGCAGACGGTGTGCTGCGCTGTCCGTTGGAGGAGATCGAGCTTCACACCCATGACGAGGGCTGCTTTATCATCCGTACGACGCTGATCTGCGATCAGGAGGAGAGCGACGGCCACCGCCATACAGAGGACTGCTATGCCCAAATCCGAGGAGAGCTGATCTGCGAGCTGGAGGAAAATGAGGAGCACACCCATTCCGACGAGTGCTACGAATGGATCGACGAGCTGATCTGTGGCCTCGAGGAGGGACAGGGCGCCCATATCCACAGCGAAGAGTGCTATGTGGAGGAGCAGGTGGCTGTCTGCGGAAAGCCCGAGATCACGCCGGGCATGCTCCACACCCATTCGGAGGACTGCTATGATGACCAGGGGACACTGGTCTGCGGGATGCTGGAGCTGACCGAGCACATCCACGGACCGGAGTGCTTCGTCGGTACCGACGCGCCCGAGGAGATCATTGCGCCCGAGCTCGTGACCTATCCCGCGCAGCACTTCGAACAGACGGTCGGCGACATCACCGTCCGGGTCGAAGCGCCGGAGGGCGCCTTCCCCGCGGGGACAGAAATGCGGCTGCTGCTGGTGTCGGCGGAAGACTTGATGGAGCAGCTGGGCGAGAGCGTGGAGGGCGAGATCGTCACGGCCGCCGCCGTGGACATCAGCTTCTTCAACACCGCCGGCGAGGAAATCGAGCCTCTCGCGCCGATCCGGGTGGAAATGCGCAGCGACGAGGAGCCCGAGGAGGACGGACAGACCCAGGTGGTCCACATCCTGGACGACGGCGGCACAGAGCTGGTCACGCCCGATGAAGGTTCCCTGGACGAGAACGCGGTCAGCTTTGAGGCGGACGGCTTCTCGATCTATGTCTACCTGCAGATCCGGGACATCAAGACCCGCGTCATCACCGCCGACGGTATGAGCTACAACATCACAGTCAGCTACGATCAGAACGCGGGGATCCCGGAGACTGCAGTGCTGCAGGCCGAGGAGATTCCCGTCGATTCTGACGCCTACCAGGCTTATCTGGCGGGGGCGGAGCGCGCCTTGGGAGATTCCAGCAGGGTGACCTTCGCCCGCTTTTTTGATATCAGCATTCTCAACGACGGCCGGGAGATCCAGCCCGCCGGCCCGGTGAAGGTGAAGATCGAGCTGGCGGACGCGCCGATGGAAGAACTCCAGGCCGTTCACTTTGAACACCAGGAGGAAGAGACGCCCAACCCCGAGACCGGGGCGGCACAGCTGCTGGACTCGGAGCGTGTGGCCCCGAAGGTCCTGGAAAACGCCGTCAGCTTTGAGACGGAGGGCTTCTCCGTCTACGGCGTCGTGACGGTCGATCCCCTTGCCACCGCCAAAGAGATCGGAGAGCTGGACGGGAAGAGCTACTATCTCTCCGTCGACAGCAACGGAGGCCGCTTCTATTTCCGCGACAGTCTCAACGGCAACTGCGTGAGAAAGACCGACGTGGCGGAGCTCTCCTCCGCCGCACTCTACACCTTTGAAAAGGCGGAGGGAAGCGAGAACCGGTTCAAGGTCTACACCACCGTCAACGGGGAAAAGCAGTATCTGTGCATGAATAACAACAGCACCGCTTTCACCTTTTCCACGGCGGACGGGAGCGAGTTTACGGTCGAGCAGCACAAGGAGCCGGGCAGCTTTTACATCTATTATCTCCGTACAAACGGCGCCAAGTGCGCCTGGTCTTACACCTCCAACGGCTTTACCGGGGCGGTGAAGACCCCGGAGAACAACAACCGGATCATCCTGACCGAGGTCATCGGCAAGGACCCCTTCGGGCTGGGCGGGAAATTCTACGGCATTGTCAACAACCAGAACACGGTCTCCGGCACGGCCATGATGACCGGCAGCGCCAACAGCGGCACACGCCTTTCCGGCAAGACCATGACGGTCCGCACCGAACCCATCAAGCGTACGGAGAACGTCTTTGTCGCCAATAACAGCAACATCACCATGTGGTCCTTCACCGCGATCTCCCAGGATCGCTACTATATAGCGGCGGAGGTCAGCGGCGCACTGAAGTATCTGAGCATCTCGGAAGGTGTCGTGAAGCTGGTGGATGCCGGCAGCATCGACGACTCCTGCGCCATCACCATGGAGCTGGGGGCGGGCGATTACACCGGCAAGTTCAAGTTCAGCTCCGGCGACTGGGCGCTCGCCGTCGACGGCACCAGCTTCAAGGCGATTGCGGATCTGACCGATAAAGCCGCAAACGCCAATGTCTGGATGAATCTGGCGGAGCTTTCCAACCTCAA
Source organism: uncultured Eubacteriales bacterium (assembly GCA_900319835.1). The sequence continues at coordinate 2,705 of ONPY01000129.1, forward strand.
GGACGACGACTTTGTGGTCTATTCGGCGGAGAAGGTCAGCGTCTCCGGCGATGCGGGCGAAGACGGAGGGATCGCTTACGACGTGCAGGACGGCGATACGGTCCTGCTCTACACCCGTGTCTGGAACGATGAGACCAAGCGCTACGAGTACTACGCGGTGGACTACGACGGGATGCTGGTGCGCGCCTACGAGAGCGGCGACACCATTTCCTGGGTGGGCAGCAAGATCAACACCATGCTCTGGAAGTTCACCGAGTATCACGAAGAGGACGGCTCGCCCAACTATTACTACGAGCTGCAGAACACCTACTCCAACAAGTTTATCGCGCCCCAGGTGACAGGGAACCGCTTTTTGTCTGACAATCCCATCGGCATCAACCTCAACGGCCGCCGCAACGGGGAGTATTACACCACAGTTCTGGCCTGGGACGACCCCTATTACGACTATGCCTCCCTGTATGTGCAGGACTGGCAGCTGACCTCCGCGCCGATCTCCAAGGCGGACACCTTCTACTTTGCCCGCATGAAGACCACGGAGGAGGCGCAGACCCTCACCCAGGTGGAGACGCTCGACCACACGCCCTACGGCATCACAATCCGGATGCAGGACTACGGCAACATCAACAGCAGCAACCGCTCACAGACGCTCAGTGACGTGCTGGGCAACACGCCTTACAACCAGTGGACCGGCACCCAGGGCCTGCTGAAGAAGAACCTGAACGGCGGCTATCCGCTCACGTCCAACGGCGCCCACTCCCTGGGTGAGCTTTTCGGCGCAGCCCTGGAGGTCAACCATCAGTTCCTGTCCGGCACCTACAAGGAGACCGGCTACTTCGAATACGACTGCACCCAGAACTTTGCGCACCTGATCACAAGCGATGCGGACAAATGGTACGGCCAGTCCTCACCCGACGGCGGCGTCTACGGCATCGGCGACTTTGTGGTCTATGAGCAGCTGGGCACCAGCACCGAGAGCAACAAGGACACGCTCAAGCACGGCCAGTTCTTCCCCTACAACGATCTGGTGGAGGGGAAGTTCTCCCAGTATTACAACGAGCGCGACATCCATGCCGATCCCCTGTCCTCCCTGGACCCCCGCAAGGGCGAGCGGCTCTACGGCATCACCTACAAGCAGGGAC
>ONPY01000144.1 GCA_900319835.1 uncultured Eubacteriales bacterium
CGAGTCCATGCAGATTGTTACCGGGCCGTCGTTGACCAGCTCCACGGGGCTCTTGGGGGCCACATAGTGGTGCATCTGGGAGACCAGAGAACCGGCGTAGCGCTCCTCGGGAATGTTCAGGGACAGAAACTCCTTGCCGTAGGGAAATTTTACTTCAGGCATTGTTCGTATCCTTTCTTTCAATCAGATGGATGGATTGGATCAGGCCTTGGCCGCGCGCTTTTTCTGCTCCTTCTTGGCCAGCCAGGTGACCAGCAGCGGGCAGCAGATGGCGGTCACAATGACTGCGCAGGTGACCTGGGCGGTGGCAGCTTCTGCAACAGCCAGCAGGGAGGCATCAACCGCAGCGACAGCTGCGGGCGTTGCCGCCGCATTGCCGGCTGTAGTGCCGATGGCGGCGCCCACCTCCGGGTGTTCAATACCGAGGGCCTTGACAGGCTGCAGGGCCTTGTAGACACCGTAGCCGGCAAAGCCGGTGACCGCGCAGCAGATGAGACCGAGCAGAATGCCGGGGAAGCCGGCGACGATGAGGTTCTTCAGGTTCAGGCCGGCGCCGAGGGGGAAGGAGAAGAAGGGGATCATCATGGAAGCGCCGGGGATGCAGAACTTGCGGATGTCCTCATCCAGGTTGCCCAGGATGCAGCCGACGACGATGGGGATGACGCAGCCGATCAGGGTGTTGAAGGGGATCTTCGCGATGCCGGCGGCGCCCAGGGCGACCATGGTGAAGAAGGGGCCGTCGTTGATGGAGAGAATGGAGACGGCGCCGACGTCGGTGCTGTCGCCGTACTCACCGGCGAGGGAGGCGTAGAGACCGCCGTTGGAGTTGGCGATGGCGCCCACGATGGCAAGCGGCGTCAGACCCAGGATGCCCGCCGCACCGAAGATGCTGCTGACCAGAACGCCGATGATGATGCCGACGCCGACCTTGACGACAGTGATGATCAGGCCCTTGGCCAGGGGAACACCGGCCTTCTTGAAGTCGATGGTGGCGCCATTGCAGAACAGGAACACGGCGAGAATGGGCATGGCGCCGGATTTCCACAGATAGGTGGTGAAAGTGCCGTCAAAAGTGGTCCACAGACCGGGGAAGAACGTGTTGACACAGGCGCCCAGAAGCAGGGGAACAACCATCATGCCGCCGGGGATCTTTTTTACAGTCTGCATAATTTTCATGCGAAAAATCCTTCCTTTCTCGTTGTTGCTTTTTCAAACAAGTGTACGGAATGAATAAAAAGACGGTCCCCCTTTCCCAGTGAAATGATCGGATCCATGCACCGCATGGGAGAGTACGGAAGTTTATTCCGAGCCGCGGCCGAGGATACGCCAGAGCGTGGCGCGGCTGATGCCGAGGCGTCTGGCGGTGCGGCTGCGGTTCATGCCCTCCTCGGCGAGAACCTGCATGACGATGCGGTAGTCAATGTCCTCCAGCGTTCCGCTCAGATCAATGTCGCCGCGGACGCGGGGCTTGAGGACGATCTTGACCCGCTCCTCGCGCAGGATGTGTTCTACCTGTACGGCGGTGATGCTGCCGCCGCGGCAGTTCACCACCAGCTGGGTAAGCACCCGGTAGAGCTGGGGATAGTTGCGCGGCCAGTCGTAAGCCAGCAGCTGCTCGCGCCCGGCAGGCTCTATGGCGGGGATGCGCACGCCCATGTCCGCGCATATGCAGGTCAGGCAGCTCTCCAGCACGGAGACCATGACGTTGGCCCGCTCCCGCAGGGGCGGCAGGTGCATGGTGACGCAGTAGAGCTTTTCACACAGCAGACGGATGATGGTCTCCTCTCGCTGGGGATAGATCCCGGTGGTGATGACAAACACCAGGCGCAGCTGGCGGGGGAGATCCGCCGTGCGGAGAAAGTCGATGAGGATTTCAAGTTCCCTGTCCGGCATGTCCAGAAGCCGGTCAAAGAGCAGGGTGCTTCCGGCCCGGAAGGCCAGAAGCCCGGACTGGCCCATGAGCTTGGCCCAGCCCTTGGAGCCGACGGCGGAGCAGTCAATGACGCAGCAGTCCCGCTCGGAGAGCAGGCCGTTCAGGCAGATATATCCCGCCACGGAGCGGGGGAGCGTACCCTTCTCCCCGCAGACCACCACCGGCAGACCTGAAAGGGCGATCTTGTCCGCCTTGGCCAGCTGGCAGGAGTTCTGCGTGCCGTAGTGCCGGGAGAAGCGGCGCATGTCCTCCTCGGAGCTGTCGTAAAAACGGACGCCGGGGGTGCTGACCGGAAGCCGGTAGCCCTTGCTGCGGAAGCGAAAGGCCACGCAGGGCTCGCCGTTGTAGAGAATAGCGTTGGCGGAGATGGCGTACTCCTTGCTGCCCGCGGGCCGGGAAGCGGTGAGCCGCCCGTCCGAGAGCACGGAGGGGAGCATGCGCCCGAGCAGCTTGCGCAGGGGCGGCGGCACGGAGGGGGCGGGTGAGGCAAAGAGGATCTGCCCGGCGGCGTTGAGCACCACCAGGTTTTCCCCCAGGGCGCTCAGCTCCGCGTCGTAGACCGCGGCGGCAAGCTTGGCACGGTTGAAGCTGGAAAAATAGCTGACGGCCTTGTTCAGCGCATCCTCCAGCCCCTTGACGCCGGAGGTGATGAGCACCGCCTCCAGCCCGGCGGCCGGGGCGGCCTCCATGCCCACCATGTCGCACAGCAGCAGCTCCACGCCCTGCGCTTTCAGCTGGGGCAGGAGCCGCTGGGCCTCAGTGCTGTCGTGGATCATGTAGGACTGGATATCCGTATCCAGAATGTCGGGGAAGCCCGCCACCGCAAAGCGCTGCTTGGCGCCGGAGACCAGCGAGAGGGCGTTGCGGATGTCGTAGGGCGTCAGCTCGATCTCGATCAGCGGCAGGCTGGAGACCTCCTGCACGAGCCGTGCGGTGCCGCCCCGGGAAATAATGACGTCATAGCGGCTCTGGTCCATGCGCTGCACCAGCTCCACGCCCTTTTCCATGTTCCCCACCACGGTGGTGACTTCCACATCGTCCCTGGCCGCGGCAATGGATTCCACCACATCCCGCATGCCGGCATAGGGGGCAACGAGGAGAATTTTTACCTTATTCAAAATAGCATCCCACCGGACTGTTTTAAAATAAAACACATCTTTTCTTATGAGAGAAGCACACAAATCCAAAAGTACCAAAAATGGAGCGCTCTTATCATTTCAAATATTAACAGATTGACGAAAGAACGCAATTGAAAAAATGAATTTCATTGTATATAATTTGAACACTGGAAAGAATTTATCACATTATTTCACAAAAGGAGGCGCAGTATGAAAAAACCGATCATCGGCATCACCATGGGCGACCCGGCCAGCATCGGGCCGGAGATTTCCGTGATGGCGCTGACCGACCCGAAAGTGCTCGAGCGCTGCGATCCCCTGATCGTGGGGGATGCGGCCGTGATGGAGGACGCGGTCAAGGTCGTCTGCCCGGGCCGGGTGCAGATCCGCGCTGTTCAAAAGGTGAAGGAAGCGGTCTTCGAGCCGGGCGTCATCAATGTCCTGGATCTGGGACTGGTGGATATGGACAAGCTTGCCTACGGCCAGGCTTCCGCCATGTGCGGCGAGGCGGCCTTCCGCTATGTGGAAAAGGTCATCCAGCTTGCCATGGACGGTGAGATCGACGCCACCGTCACCAATGCCCTGAACAAGGCTGCCATCAACATGGCGGGCCACCACTTTGCCGGCCACACGGAGATCTACGCCCACTACACGAATACCAAAAACTACACCATGATGCTGGCCCACGAGAATCTGCGGGTGGTGCACATCTCCACCCACGTCTCCCTGCGGGAGGCCTGCGACCGCGTGAAGAAGGACCGGGTGCTCTCGGTCATCCGGATTGCAAACGACGCGTGCAAGGCGCTGGGGATGGACACCATGCCGGTGATCGTCCGCAAGCTGACCGACGAGGAGGCCGTCATTACGATGGTGGACAGCAACCTGCAGCGAGAGCACATTCTGCCGTCGGAAAAGGCCTTCGCGTACAAGATGAAAATGGAGGCTCTTGACCGTAAAGCAGGTCGCCCCAAAAATTGGGACCAAGTTGGTCCCAATTTTAAGGGGATGCGATCCGCGGAGATCGTAGGTGAAAAGACCGGCGACAGCGCAACGCAAGTCAAGCGTTATATCCGCCTCACCAACCTGATCCCCGAAATCCTCCAAATGGTGGATGACGGAAAGATTGCCCTGACTCCGGCGGTGGAGATGTCGTATCTGCAGCCGTCCGAGCAGGAAATGCTCTTCTCCGTGATGGACTGCGACGAGGTGACGCCGTCGCTGTCCCAGGCTCAGCGGTTGCGACGCATGAGCGAGGAGCAGAGGTTCACGGACAGTGCAGTGATGCAGCTGATGTCCGAAGTCAAGGGCAATCAGGTGGAATATGTCAAGGTGCCGGTGGACAAGCTCCGCAGCTACTTTCGCCCGGACACCTCTATGAAACAGATGACAGAGACACTTGTCAAGGCTATGGAGTTTTACAACAGACATTTGGAGCGTCAGCGCCGAGACCGCGACGCCCGCTGAAAGGAGAATTTACAATGAAAACTAATTTTGATCTTAACCGCCTTACCGAAGGCAGAAAACAGGAACTTGACCGCATGGTAGCAGATTTTTCTGAGGAAGGATGCCTTTTTGTTGAGGATCTTTTCGTT
>ONPY01000127.1 GCA_900319835.1 uncultured Eubacteriales bacterium
ATGCGGATTGCACCCGCAGGGCGTACACCACACCAGTCTGCGGACTGGTTCGCAATGACGTGTATTTATTTTGCTGTTCGTGTTCCGGCGAGCCGCGGGATAGGGCGAGGTGAAACCCCTGTCAGAAGCGCACTGAGCGTCAGCGGTATGCGTGGTTCCAAGCCACGCCTCACTGCTTTAGCGGCGACCCCAGTTCCTCCCTTGGGTTCCCCACCTTTGCGTGGAGTCCAGAGGACACTTCCTCTGGTTGCCTTTCTGGAAGTATCTATAAAGCAATCGCCCCGTTCGGATTTCCGAACAGGGCGATTGCCATTTCTTCTGTCTTACGATGCCCGGCTGGCGTACCAGTTGGAGTAGTCGGCGCCCTGGCTGGTGGGCTGGAACTCACCCGTCAGCTTGGAGATGACCCGCGCGTACTCCTCGGAATCCTCGGGGTAGGGCGTGGGGCAGTAGTCGTTGTAGTTCTGCGCCTTGGTGCGCGCGCCGTCGATGTTGCTGCTGACGCAGCAGGGGATGACGTTCAGACCCGTGCGGTAGGGAGAACCGTCGGCGTCCTTTTCCAGAATCACCTGGAAGATGGCGGTGTCGGGGTCGGTGGGCATGGTGCTGCCGCCGAAGCTCCAGTTGCTGCAGGAGTAGAGGATCAGACCGTCCGCGTATTCTTCAATGGGCTGCAGGCAGTGGGGATGACTGCCGTAGATGAGGTCCGCCCCGGCGTCGATGCAGGCGTGGGCCAGGTCGATCTGGGCCTTGTTGGGGGAGTAGTAGAGCTCCTGCCCCCAGTGGAAGGCGCAGATGATATACTGGGCGCCGTCGGCCACCAGCTGCTGCACGGCGGCCACGGCCTTGTTTTTGTTCGGCGCCATGTCCGTGCCGGAGCAGTAGATGCCGAGCTTAAAGCCGTTGGGCGTCTCAACGATCTGGGCCTCGCCCTCGCGGCCGAAGGGCACGCCGTGGGCTTCCAGCGCGGCGTAGGTGCTGTCGGCGCCGGCCTGGTAGCAGTCCATCATGTGGTTGTTTGCGGTGGTGACAAAGTCCACGCCGCCCTCGTTGAACACCTCCGCGTACTCCGTGGGGGCGCGGAAAGCGAAGGTCGCCCAGGTGTAGTCGGAGGGAAGATTGGGGTTGTCGGTGAGGATGCACTCACAGTTGGCGATGGTGAATTCATCGTTCGTGAAGTAGTCCACCGTGTTGGAGAAGGGGTAGGCGTAGTTGTCGCCCATCACGCCGGCAAAGCCCGCCGGGTGGTACTGATAGTTGTCGTTGGACCAGAGCGTGCAGTCGCCAAGGCAGGTGATGATGAACTCCTTCTGCGGTTCGGGCGTGGGCTCCGGCGTCACCTCGGGCGTGGGCGCGGGAGCCGTCTCCGCGGGCCTGGCCGTCACCGCCGCGGCGGGCAGCAGCTCCGGCGCGGGGGTGGTCGCCGCCGCCGTCTGGTTCGGGTGGATGCGCGACTCGGTGAGCATCGGGGTCTCGATGCGCATTTTCTCAATAAAGAACAGCTCCAGCAGCAGGAGCAGTATACAGATCAGTGACAGGACTTTTTTCATCTTTCTCTATCCTCTATGTTCATTCTCCGCACCTTTCCGACGAAAAGCCGGAGCGCTTGTTCCGAAAGTGCTTTACCAGCATACCCCAGACCCGGCGCTCCGTCAAGGCGGAAAATCATTCCCGCGGCAATTTTTCCCCGTTCTCAATCAGCCGCAGCTTCTCGGCCCGGCTGAGTCGCTTGAGGTGCCATTCCCGGCTGCGCGCCTCGCGGGCCGTGGCAAAGGCCTCCGTGTACACCAGCTCCACCGGCAGGCGGGAGCGCGTGTACTTGCCGCCCCTGCCCGCGGCGTGGGTTTTCAGCCGCCTGGCGAGATCGTTTGTCCACCCGGTATAGAGCGTGCCGTCTCCGCAGCGGAGCATATAGACCACGTTCACCGCTGCACCCCGCGGACGTTTTTTTCAAACCTGCTTCTCGGCCCCATGACCTCGTGTCCGCAGCCGAGACAGCGGAGCCTGAAGTCCGCGCCGACGCGCAGCACCTGCCACTGCTTCGAGCCGCAGGGGTGGGCCTTCTTCATGGTGAGCACATCCCCGACCTGTATGTCCATTATTTCTTGATCTCCTCCCAGTAGCGCTTGGCGGCCTGTTCGGTTTTGTTGTCGCCGTAGGCGTAGTAGCGCGCGTTCTTGATGGCGTCGGGCAGGTACTGCTGCCGGACCCAGTGGTGCTCAAAATCGTGGGGGTACTTGTAGCCCTGCTCCCGCTCAAAGCCCGTGCCGTCGGCGTGGACGTTCTGGAGCTCTCTGGGGATGGAGCCGGTACGCCCGGCCCGCACGTCGGCCAGCGCCGCGTCAATGGCCATCACGCCGGAGTTGGACTTGGGCGCGGTGGCAAGCAGGATCACCGCCTCCGCCAGGGGGAGCTTGGCTTCGGGCAGGCCCAGCTGCAGGGCGGAGTCCACGCAGGCCTTCACGATGGGCACGGCCTGGGGGTAAGCAAGCCCGATGTCCTCGCTGGCCGAGCAGAGGATGCGCCGGCAGGCGCCGATGAGATCGCCCACCTCGATGAGCCGCGCCAGGTAGTGCAGGGCCGCGTCCGGGTCGGAACCGCGCAGGGACTTCATCAGAGCCGAGAGGATGTCAAAGTGCTCGTCCCCCTCCCGGTCGTAGCGCATGGCGCTGCGCTGGGTGACGGCTTTGGCGTCGGCGAGTGGGATGGTCTCGCCCTCAGCGGCGGAAAAGAGCAGCTCCACGGCGTTGATGGCCTTGCGCACGTCCCCGCCGCAGGCCATGCAGATGTGGCGCAGGGCGTCCTTTTCCAGCGTGAGGGGTGTGCTGCGTTCACGGTTGAGGATCTGGCAGGCCCGCAGCACGGCGCTCTCGGCCTCCTCGGGGGAGATGGGTTTGAACTCAAAGACGGTACAGCGGCTCAAAATGGCGTTGAACACCGTGAAGTAGGGGTTTTCCGTGGTGGAGGCGATGAGCGTGATGCGCCCGTCCTCGATAAACTCCAGCAGGGACTGCTGCTGTTTTTTGTTGAAGTACTGGATCTCGTCTAGATACAGCAGCACGCCGCCGGGGGTGAGGAAGGTGTCCAGCTCGTCGATGATCTTTTTGATGTCCGCGATGCCCGCCGTGGTGGCGTTGAGCTTGCGCAGGCTGCGGTTGGTGCGCTCGGCGATGATGCGGGCCACCGTGGTCTTGCCGGTGCCCGAGGGGCCGTAAAAGATCATGTTGGGCACGACGCCGCTCTCCACGATCCGGCGCAGCATGCCGTTGGGGCCCAGGATATGCCGCTGCCCCACCACATCGTCCAGGGCCACCACCTGCAGAAGCGTGTCCACAAAATCTCCGCAGGCCCGTGTCTGCCGTATGGTCATCATGGTCGAGGCCGGCGCCGTGGCCGCGGAAAGCGCACCGAGCACCACGGAAAAGGCCAGGGAAAGATGCAGCACACGGTACATCAGGAAAAACACCAGCGCCGTCGTGAGCAGGGCCTCCAGCGCCGTGATCACCAGCACCTTCGCGCCGTTCTTCCGCAGCGTCTCCAGCTTGAAATATTCGCCTGTACTGAAGGCGATGAAGCTCAGGGCGATGTCCGGCAGAAAGCCGGAGCCGCGCACAAAGGACACAGGGATAACGTTCAGGCACCAGGGTCCCATCAGGACACCCGTCAGAATGTAAGCCGTCACGTTCGGCAGCCGGAGCCGCTTCGTGATCCGGGTCGTCAGGAACCCCAGGAACAGGATCAGGGACATGGAGATAATGACGGAGGCCGCCGGCGACACGCGCATGGTCTCGATAACGCTGTTTCCCATATATGTCCTCCTTTCCCGCCTATCGTGTCTCATAACCCGCAGGCCCCCGGCCAGCATAAGCCGCTGGCTCCCACCGGACTCCTTTTCCTTCCTGCATCACCCCTGGACTGCATCGCCCGCAGACAGGCGGAACCGCTGTCAGCTCAGCCTGCCGAGGATCA
>ONPY01000126.1 GCA_900319835.1 uncultured Eubacteriales bacterium
CGGTGACAAAGCCGCTGTCGCCCTCCCGCTCGATGACGACCTTGTCCCCCACCATGGGGGAGACGCCATCCTTGCGGAATTTCCCGCGCGCGCGGCAGGAGATCAGCGCAGCGCCGCAGCGGACATAGTAAAATCCGCTGAGCGCTTTGACGATGATTCCTTCTGCCATCCTTTGGCCGACACTCCTATTCCAGAGGTCCGGAAGAGACCTTCAGATATATCTTGGCGTGTTCCTCCACTTCGGTGAAGGCGTCCACACTCTGTCCGATGACCGTCCCGGCGTCCACATCGCTGGTGATACGGTCCGACCCACCAAAGCTGAGCCCCGCGCTCTCCAGCTTGTTCATGGCCGCGTCCTCGGACAGGCCGATCACATTGGGCATGCGCACATAGCTGATCTGCGGGCCGGTGCTGACGGTCACATAGACCGTGGAGCCGGAGCTCATCTGTTCTCCTGCGTTGGGGCTGGTGCTGATGACGAAATCCTTGGTGACGGAATCGGAGGTCTGGTTTTCAATATCCACCACAAAGCCCGCCTGCTGCAGGCGGTTCTTGGCCTCGCGGTAATCCAGGTTGACCACGTCCGGCACAGGATTGAAAACAATGCCGGTGCTGACGGAGAGCTCCACCTTGATCCCCTCGGGCGTCACCATCATGCTGCGGCCGGGGTCCGGGTTCTGTGCCAGAATGGTACCGCTCTCCTTCTGGGTGTTGATGACATAGACCACGTCAAAGCTGTACATAGAGGCGTACTCTGCGTTGTCCAGCACATTCTGATAATCCTGGCCGATAAAACTCGGCAGCGAGATGCGTTCGGCAGGTGAAAAGATTTCTCCCAGCCAGAAGTCCCACATAAAGAAAAACAGATACAAACAGACCGCCAGCGCGCCAAAGGTGCCCAGCAGATAGGTCACGCGGCGGGCCCGCCGGTGCCGCAGCTGATAGCGCGCGCGATCCAGTTCGCTGACGGAGCGGATGGGCATGACGGCGGGATTGTCAAAGCTCTCTTCCTTCTCTTCCGGCTCTGCTGCTTTCAACTGATCCTGAATAAAGGCTTCCAGATCCTCCAGCAGGGCGCCGGCGCTCTGGTAGCGCTGATCCATATCGGCGCACATGGCCTTGAGAGTGATGCGCTCCAGCTCAGCCGGGACGTCCTTCACCAGCTCATGGGGTGCTTTGGGATTGGCGTTCATGTGCTGCACCGCGATCTCACCGATGGTCTCGCCCTCATAGGGCTTTTGTCCGGTCAGCATTTCATACATCACGATGCCGAGGGAATACAGGTCACTGCGTGCATCAGGCAGCTCGCCCCGGGCCTGCTCGGGAGCAATATAGTGGATGGAGCCGATGGCCTGGCCATCGCTCTCATGGGCTTCGTTTTCCAGCGCGGCAATGCCGAAATCCTCCACCTTCACCGTGCCGTCGCGCAGCATCAGAATGTTCTGTGGTTTAATATCCCGGTGGATGATTCCGCGTTCATGGGCATGGGCGAGGGCACGGGCAATCTGCCGTGTAAAATGCAGCACTTCGCGCCACTGGAGGGCGCCGCGTCTGTCCATATACTGGCACAGTGTGATTCCGTCGACCAGTTCCATCACGATGTATTCGATCTCATCGCTGTGGCTCACGTCATAGACCCCGACGATATTGGGGTGCGAGAGCATGGCAACAGCGTGTGCCTCCGAGCAGAAGGTGCTTCTGAATTCCTCGTCCGCGGCCATATCGTCGCGCATGATCTTGACAGCCACCTTGCGGTTGAGTCGCCGGTCGGTGGCCCGGTAGACCATGGACATGCCGCCCTCGCCGATCAGCTCCTCAATCTCATAGCGATCATCGAGGATCTGGCCGATATATTTGTCGTTTTGATCCATATTCTCCTCCGTTTACGAGGAATCAGCGCATCAGCGCAACAACCGTTACATTGTCACTGGCGCCGCGGTTGAGCGCCTTGCTCATCAGCGCGCGGCAGAGCAGCTCCGGGTCCTGGTATTCCTTGGCATACTCCAGCATCTCCAAGTCGGAAACGATGTTGGAGAGCCCGTCCGAGCACATCAGCAGGCAGTCCCCAGTCTGGAGACTGAACTCGTAATAGTCGCACTCCACCTCATAATCCGAACCCAGCGCACGGGTGATGATGTTCTTCTGTGGATGATTGCGGGCCTGTTCCTTTGTGATGGCGCCGGCCTCCATCAGTTCTTCCACCAGGGAGTGATCCCGGGTAATCTGATAAATGCTGTTGGAGCGGCGGGAAATGTGGTACGCCCGGCTGTCACCCACATTTATAATATATCCATTCCCGTTGTTCTTAACCACACCGCCCACAATGGTGGTACCCATCCCGCTGAACGCTTCGTCAAAATGGGAGTACTCGTAGGAGACGCCGTTGGCCTCCGCGCAGGCGTCGGAAAGCATGCGTTTGTAATCCACGGTCCGGCTGACGCGGGAGGTCAGCTTGGCATAAATATAGGAGACAAAGGCCTTGTTGGAAAGCTGGCTGGCGATGCCGCCCGCCTTTGCCCCGCCCATGCCGTCGCAAAGTGCAACGATCATGCAGGCCTTCGACTGGCATTTTTCGATGATAAAGCAGTCCTGGTTATCCTTGCGGACCTTTCCCTTATCCGTCAATCCAAAGCTCTTCATGCCTCAAGCCGTACCTCCTTTCCCTTTTGCCTGCATCTTCCGTCTGAGCTGGCCGCAGGAGGCGTCCACATCGCTTCCGAGTCTTCTGCGGACCGTGACGTTCACACCAGCGTCCTCCAGGATTTTGATGAAGGTCTTCATATGCTCCGGCGTGGAGGGCTGAAACTGTCGCTCCTCCACATGGTTGAGCGGGATCAAATTGACGTGCGCCGCGACCGCCTTTGCGTGCCTGGCCAGAAGCTTTGCCTGGGCCGGGCTGTCATTGACACCGTCGATCATGGCGTATTCAAAGGAAATGCGGCGCCCTGTTTTTTCATAATAGGTCTTGCACGCGTCAATCAGCTTTTCCACACCCCGACCATGGTTGGCCGGCATGATTTTGGATCGGGTCTCGTCGTCCGGGGCATGGAGTGACACCGAGAGCGTCAGTTGCATATCTTCCCTGGCCAGATCGTCAAAGCGCTCGATCAGGCCACAGGTGGACAGGGAGATGTGCCGCATCCCGATATTGAGCCCTTTGGGGTGGTTCACCAGTCGCAGGAATCGCATGACATTGTCATAATTGTCCAGGGGTTCCCCGATACCCATGAGCACGATGTTGGAAATTTTCTCTCCCGAGTCCAGCTCCGAAAACAGCACCTCATCCAGAATCTCAGAAGGCTGCAGTCCTCTGACCAGGCCGCCGATGGTGGACGCGCAAAAGGCGCAGCCCTGCCGGCAGCCCACCTGAGAGGAGACACAGACGGTGTTGCCGTGCTTGTAGCTCATAACCACGGTCTCTACTGCATTTCCGTCCCGAAGCTCCCAGAGATATTTGATAGTCCCGTCGATGGCGGAGACCTGTTTGGAAAGGACCTTGGGCGCATAGAGGAAATATCGCTCTTTCAGCTTTTCGCGCAGGGCCTTCGAAAGATTGCTCATCTCATCAAAACTCCGAACGCCTCGGGAGAGCCACTGGAAGACCTGGCCCGCGCGGAATTTCTGTTCGCCCAGAGCGACGAATTCCGCCTCCAGCTCCTCTGGCAGCAGAGAGAGAATATCCTTTTTGCCTTCCCACATATCCATGATAAATCCTTATTAATTCTTCTTTTTCAAGATCGCCGCGAAAAAGCCGTCCGTCCCATCCACATTTGGCCAGAAGGTCACCATACCGGATGGAGAGTCGATGCTCTTGGTATGCAGCGGCTTGGTTTCATAGTCAGGATGTGCTTCCAGAAAGGCCCGCACAACCGTTTCGTTCTCCTGCTCCAACACCGTGCAGGTGGAATAGAGCAGTGTGCCGCCGGGAGAAACATAGCGCGCGAGATTGCTCAAAATGGCAAGCTGAATCTCAGGCAGCGCCCGGAGCTCCTCTTCCCTTTTATAGCGGATCTCCGGCTTTTTTCTGATAACACCGAAGCCGGAGCAGGGGACGTCTGCGATCACAAGGTCAAAGCCCTCTTTCAACCCCGGATCAAAACCTCTGGCGTCCATAGCCCGGGTCTCAATGA
>ONPY01000124.1 GCA_900319835.1 uncultured Eubacteriales bacterium
AAAAAAAACAAGGCAATATCCATCATTGCAATCCTGCTTGCGGTGCTGATGATGCTCTCCCTGTTTGTCAGCGCCATCCCGGTTCGCGCCCATGCGGACGAGCTGGATCAGCTGAAGGCCAAAAAGGAGGAACTCTCCGCCAAGGTCAAGTCCATCAAGGAAAAGCTGGACGGACTGGAGGAGGAGAAGACCAACGTGCTGGAACGCAAAGCCGCGCTGGAGGAACAGAACGAGCTTGCCAACGAACAGCTGGAGATCATCAACATCGAAATCGAAAACTACAACGACCTGATCGCGGCCAAGGCCAAGGAAGTGGACGCCGCCAAAAACCGCGAGGAGAAGCAGCTGGAGAAATACCGCAGCAGAATCCGCGCCATGGAAGAAAACGGCGGCTATAATATCCTGGCGCTGATCTTTCAGGCGGATACCTTCTCCGATCTTCTGACCGCCTTTGACGACATGGGCGAGATTATGCAGAGCGACAAGCAGCTGCAAAAGCAGTATGAGGACGCCCGCGAGGAGACAGAGCAGGTCAAGGCGCAGTTTGAGGCGGAAAAGGCGGTCTACGAGGCCGACCAGGCAGAACTGCGCAAGGAGCAGGAGGGCATCCAGGCTGACGTGGACAAGGCCACCGAGGAGCTGGAACGCCTGGAGGGGGAGATCGAGGCCGCCATTCAGGCCTATGAGGCCGCCGAGCAGGAGGAGGCAAACGCCGCTGCCGCCGTGGCCGGCGCCATTGCCGCCAACAATGCCCGCAAGGCCCAGGAGCGCGCTGCGGCGCAGGCCGCAGCAGCCGCCGCGGCCGCCGAAGCACAGCAGAAGGTGCAGGAGATGACCGAGGCCAACGCCCAGGCCTCCGCCGCAGGGGAGGAAGCCCCCTATACCCAGGAGGAGATCCAGGCCGTAGCAGAGGAGGCCAACATCGGCTACGTCTCCGGCGGCGGGTCTGAGGGCTTCGTCTGGCCGCTGCCCTGCAGCACCAGAGTGACCAGCCGCTTCGGCAACCGCACCGACCCCTTTACCGGCCAGACCCGCTACCACAGCGGCCTTGATATCGACGGCTTCGGCAACGACGGATCCCCCGTGGTGGCCGCCGCCTCCGGCACGGTGATCACCGCCTCCTATGACAGCGCCTACGGAAACTACGTCATCATCGACCACGGCGATACCTCCACGGTATACGCCCATCTGTCGGGGCTTGCCGTGAGCTACGGCGATACGGTCAGCCAGGGACAGACCGTCGGTTATGTCGGCGCCACGGGGCGCGCCACCGGCACGCACCTGCACTTTGAAGTGTACGTGGGCGACGGCAGGGTGGACCCGGCCCAGTACTTTTCCGGGATTTCCTATTACCAGTGCTGAGGCACTTGTGATTGCTTATGAAGAGAAAGATCAAAACTCTCCTGTCGGTCCTGCTGTGCTGTGCGCTGCTTTTGAGCGTTTCTCCCGTCAGCGCATGGGCGGCGACCCAGGACGATATCGACGCCCTCCGGGCCGAGCGTGATGCCATTCGCGCCCAGAGACTGGAGAAACAGGCGGTTGTGGATCAGCTGGAGGAAGAGCAGGCGGGCATTCTGGAACAGAAGCGCGCGCTGGATGAGCGAAACCTTTACACCCTTCAGCAGATCCAGCTCAACGACGAGGAGATCGCCCTCTACGACGACATGATCGCGGAAAAGGGAAAGGAGCTCTTCGCCGCCCAGGAGCTGGAGGACGAACAGCTTGAACGTTACCGCTCCCGCGTCCGCGCCATGGAGGAAAACGGCACGCTGAACTATCTGGCCATGATCCTCAAGTGCAACAATCTGGGCGAGCTGCTGACCACCATTGACGATATTGGTGAGATCATGCAGAGCGACCGCCAACTGGAGGACGCCTATATCAAGGCGCGCGAGAATACCGAGGAGGTCAAGGCCGAGTACGAGGAGTACCGGGCTGAGATCAACGGCAAGCAGGATGAGCTGCGGGAAGAGAAGGCCGCGCTGGAAAAAGAGATCGACGAGGCAAACGAGCTGCTTGCGAGCATCAAGGAAGACCTCGACAACAAGCAGGCGGAGGTTGACGCCATCTACGACGAGGAGGCGCGCACCAACGCCGCCATCGACAAGCTGGTGGCGGAGCTGGAAGCCGAGCGCCTCAGAGCGGAGGCGGAGGCCGCAGCCGCAAACGGCGGCGGTGGCGGCGGAGCTGCCGTCAGCACCGGCGCGGGTTCGGCCAACGCCACGGGCTCCTTCCTGTTCCCGGTTGCCTCCTATGTTTACATCTCCAGCCGTTTCGGGATGCGCGTTCACCCCATTACCGGCGAGGTCAAAAACCACAACGGCATGGACATCGCCTCCAACATGGGCACCACGGTCTACGCAGCCGACGGCGGCACAGTCGTGCTGGCCGAGTGGTACGGCGGCTACGGCAACTGTATCATGATCGACCACGGCAACGGCTACAAGACCCTGTACGGGCACCTGTCCTATATCGGCGTGTCTGAGGGGCAGGCCGTCCACCAGGGCGACACCATCGGCCAGGTGGGCAGCACCGGCAATTCCACCGGCCCGCACCTGCATTTTGAGGTGTACGCCAACGGATCCCGCATCGATCCGGAACAGTTCTTCTCCGGGCTTGTGATCTCACAGGACGCCGGAGTATAAAAAAACAAAAACTGCGATTCAAAACCGATTCAACTGCCGGACAGTCCGCGAAAAGACTGTCCGGCAAACGGCGGTTTTTCAGCACTTTTCCGCTTTTGCGGAGCTGTGGGAGGGATTCCTGTGAGTCTGGGCAGACGGCTGCTCTACGCGATTGGCAGAGTCATTTCCGCCATCGCCAACATTCCGATCAAATTGAAATTTGTGATTCTCGCCTTGGTGATCGCCGGCGGCGGAATCTATTTCCATACCGAGCGCTCCATGCTCAACCGTGTCGGCGGCAAGGACGAGTATGACGAGGCCATGCGCTACATCGAGATCAAGAACATCGTGGACGAGCAGTTCATCGATCCCGTGGACCGCAACAGCATGGCGGACAGCGCGGCCGCGGCCATGATTGCGGGTCTGGGGGATAAGTGGAGCTACTACATGTCTCCCAACGAGTACAAGGCCTATCAGCTCTCCTCCACCGGGGAATACTCCGGCATTGGCATGGCCATACTCAAGGAGGAGGGGGGCGGCTTTGAGGTCATCTCCGTCAACATGGACTCACCGGCGGCCTTGGCGGGACTCACGGCCGGCATGGTCATCACCTCCGTGGACGGCGAAGATCTCAGCGACAAAACCCTGGACGAGGCGAGAACGCTGATCCGCTCCAAGATGAACACCAAGTTTGAGCTGGGCGTCAACCGGGGGAAGGACACCATCGAGGTGGACTGCACCGGCGTGTATGTCAGCTCCGTCTCCTACCGGCTTGAGAAAACCATGGCCGGGTACATCCAGATCAAGAACTTTGAGGCCGGCACGGCTGAGGACGCCATGGCCGCGGTGGAGGATCTGCTGAACCAGGGCGCCATCGCACTGGTCATCGACCTGCGCGGTAATGCGGGCGGACTTGCCTCGGAAGTGGCGACGTTTCTCGATTACCTTCTGCCCAACGGCGTGCTGTTTATCCAGCGTGACAAGAGCGGCCATGAGGACGCCGCCAAATCTGACGGCATGTGCATCCAGCTGCCCATGTGCGTGCTCATCAACGGTGACACCTACGGCGAGGCCGAGGTCTGCGCCGCGGCCTTGAAGGAGTTTCAGTGGGCCACGGTGATGGGCGAACCCACCACCGGCAAGACCCGTACCCAGGAGACCATCGTCCTCTCCGACGGCAGCGCCATCCGCCTGTCCACCGGCAGCTACCTGACAGGCAGCGGTGTGGACATCAGCGCAAACGGCGGCGTGGCCCCGGAGTATATCATCCACAACGCAGACCCCAACGCCGCCGGCAACACCGCCGGCACCACCGGCGACAGCACCGGCACCGGCGCTACCTCCAGCGACGAGCAGCTGATGCAGGCACTGAAGCTTTTGAGTTGACAGCGACGCTTTCGATCAATATAATAAATAGGCTTTTCAGAGAGAATTCAATTCTATTTTCCATCAAATATGCCGCAGCCGGCGGCAGAAGGAGATCATCAACATGAACAACGCCAACGCCAGCAGATTCAAAATGAGCCAGGAGCGCCTCGACGCGCTCAAGGAAGAGCTGTATTATCTGGAGACTGTCCGGGAGAAGGAGGTTTCCGAGCTGATCCAGGAGGCCAGAAGCTTCGGCGATCTGTC
>ONPY01000123.1:0-970 GCA_900319835.1 uncultured Eubacteriales bacterium
ACAGAGTTAGGAAAAGAAGAAAGAGCCTGTTTAGGAGAGAGCCAGCCGAGAGGACGCATGGGGAAGTCATTGTACTTTCTGTTCCAGACAGCAAGCTGCCTTTGGAAGTCGCCGAAGGAAAAGAACTTGTGATCGGCATAAAAGTATTCATTGTCTTTGCGATGGCTGCGCTCGACCTTGCCGTTGTGCCTGGGCGTGAACGGCTTAATGCATTTGTGCTGAATACAAAGCTGATCCAGCGTTACTTCAAAGAGCGTTTTCTTATCTGTGCGTTGTGAGTTGAGCCGGTTGGTAAACTCCGGGCCGTTGTCCGTTTGGACACACTCAATGGCATAAGGGAAGCGTTTCACGCAGTGCTTAATGAACTCTGAAGAAGAGTAAGAGTTGTGTTCTTTGAAGGCTTCAAGATAGCGAAAACGGCTGTATTCATCAATGAAGGTGTATTGGTAGTAATAGCCGCCGTTCTCCTTAGCATCCTCGACGGCAGCTCCAACCAGGCAGGATGCAGGGACATATTTTACGTCGATCTGAACTTTCTGCCCAGGATAGTCTGCTGCTTTGTACTTTTTAGGAATATACTTGGGATTTGGCAGCTTAACAGCCATTTGCCCTCTTTTCCTTAAAAACCTATACAAGCCGGAGATGGATCTGCTGTACCCGCGTTGGCGAAGTTTGACCCAAAACACCACCAGACCGGCATTGGGGTTCCTCCGCCGCATGTCGTCGATGAGCTTGATCTCCTCTGGCCGGTGCTGGTTTGCATGGCTGTGGGGCCTATGGGAACGATCTTCCAGCGACTGCAGCGTGCCATCGTAGCGCTTCATCCAGCGATAGATGTATTGCCGGTATGTCCTGTACCGTTTCGCCGCTTCTGTGACGCCGTGCTTTTGAGCGTAGAGAATTAGGGATTGCCTATACCGGGCGGTTTGTGTTATCTTGTTCATAGCGAATAGAGGTACACCTGCCTTTC
>ONPY01000123.1:989-5307 GCA_900319835.1 uncultured Eubacteriales bacterium
TTTTGTCTGAGCAACTCAACCCTAACACAGGTACTCTCTATTCGCTATTCTTTTTTACCTTCTGTCACACATCATTGTAAACCCTACAACATTCTTCGCACACACCCTGTGCAGGGGCTTGACAAGGCCCTGCACTCCCGATAAAATAAAGAAACACGGCTTCGGCCGTCAATACGGCGGGGCAAGGGCCCTGGCGAATGAGAGGTATTTGCAATGGCAAAAGAGAAACGCGTGGAGCAGATCACCGATATGGAGGTTGATTTTGCCCAGTGGTATACCGATATCTGCCGCAAGGCGGAGCTGGTGGAATACGCCTCGGTCAAGGGCTTTACGATCCTGCGCCCCTATGGCTATGCCATCTGGGAGAACATGCAGCAGCTCATGGACGCGGAGTTCAAGAAGACCGGGCACGTCAACGTGGCCATGCCGGTCCTGATTCCCGAGAGCCTGCTGAAGAAGGAGGGCGAGCTGGTCAACGGCTTCGCGCCCGAGGTGGCCTGGGTCACCATGGGCGGCAGCGAGGAGCTGGAGGAGCGCCTGGCCTTCCGGCCCACGTCCGAGACCATGTTCTGCGACCACTGGTCCCGGGTGCTGCACTCCTACCGGGAGCTGCCCATGCTGTATAACCAGTGGTGCTCCGTCATCCGCTGGGAGAAGACCACCCGTCCCTTCCTGCGCTCCAGAGAGTTCTGGTGGCAGGAGGGCCACACCATCCATGAGACCGCCGAGGAGGCCCAGGCGGAGACCGAGCAGCAGCTCAACTGCTACGCGGACTTCTTTGAGAACGTGCTGGCCATCCCCGTGGTGCGCGGCCGCAAGACCGACAAGGAGAAGTTTGCCGGCGCGGAGGCCACCTATACCGTCGAGTGCCTGATGAAGGACCACAAGGCCCTGCAGGGCGCCACGTCCCACTACTTCGGGGACAAGTTCTCCCGCGCCTATGACGTGACCTTCACCGGCCGGGACAACAAGCTGCAGTACCCGTTCCAGACCTCCTGGGGCTCCACCACGCGCATGATCGGCGCGGTCATCATGGCCCACGGTGACAACAACGGTCTGGTGCTGCCGCCCAAAATCGCCCCCATCCAGGTGGTGGTGGTCCCCGTGGCCCAGCACAAGCCCGGTGTCCTGGAGAAGGCAAACGAGGTCTATGAGGCGCTCAAGGCGGCCGGCCTGCGCGTCAAGATCGACGACAGCGACAACAGCCTCGGCTGGAAGTGCGCCCAGTACGAGATGAAGGGCGTGCCCCTGCGCGTGGAGCTGGGCCCCCGGGATATCGAGAACGGCCAGTGCGTGGCGGTCCGCCGCGACAACGGCGAGAAGATCACCGTGGCGCTCGACGAGCTTGCTTCCCGCGTGCCCGCGCTGCTGGACGCGGTACAGCAGGGTCTGTACAACGCGGCCAAGATCAACCTGGACGAGCACATCTTTGAGGCCCACTCCCTGGAGGAGGCCAAGGCACTCCAGGCCGAGCACGGCGGCTTCATCAAGACCATGTGGTGCGGCGAGCTCGCGTGCGAGCTGAAGATGAAGGAGGAGGCCGGCATGTCCTCCCGCTGCATGCCCCTCAAGCAGGAGCACTTTGCGGATGTCTG
Organism: uncultured Eubacteriales bacterium; assembly: GCA_900319835.1. The sequence continues at coordinate 2,585 of ONPY01000123.1, forward strand.
CCCCATCTGCGGCAAGCCCGCCAAGCACATGATCTACTGGGGCGTGGCCTACTGAGTGAAAAAAGCACACAAAAAGGACCTCGGAGTTTTCTCCGGGGTCCTTTTCCTGTACGGTTTTTCTTCTTCGGTTTTACTTTTTCATCCGCTCCAGCAGGTAGGGGGTGGCCTGCTCAAAATTGACGCCGTACCAGCTGTGGTTTTCCTCCTCCAGGGTCAGACGGATGCACTCGGCGGTGTAGTCGGCGGCGAGGGCCAGGGCCTCCGGCACCGTGCGCCCCAGCACCAGCGCGCCCGCGGCCGCCGCGGAGTAGATGTCGCCCGTGCCGTGGAAATTCACCGGCAGGCGGTGGGTGTAGTATTCGGAGAAGGCGCCGGTCTCCCCGTCCAGACTGACCGCGCCGAGCCGGCCCTCCTTAAAGCTCACGCCGGTGAGCGCGGCGGTCTTCGCGCCGAGCGACAGCAGACCCTCCAGCAGCTCCATGATGTAGTCCCGGTCATAGCTCTCCCTGTATTCCTTGCCCAGCATGAAGGCGGCCTCGGTGATGTTGGGCAGCACCAGGTCGGCGCCCTCCATCAGCTCCGCCATCTTTTTGGGAAACTCGGGCCCGAAGCCCGCGTAGAGCTTGCCGTTATCCCCCATGGCGGGGTCCACGATGAGCTTGGCGCCCTTGCCGAAGTCCCGGAAGTAGCGCTTGACGATGTCCACCTGGCGGAAAGATCCCAGATACCCGGTGCAGATGGCGTCAAAGGTCAGCCCCTGCTTCTTCCAGTGGTCGGCGATAGGGTCCATCTCGTCCGTCAGATCCCGGAAGGTGAAGCCCTGAAACTGGGTGTGGGTGGACAGGACCGCCGTGGGCACCACGGCGCACTCGATGCCCATGGCCGAGAGGATGGGCAGGGCCACGGTCAAGGAGCATTTGCCCACTGCGGAGAGATCCTGAATGCTGACAACGCGTTTCATCTGTATGCACTCCTTAATCCCCGGGCAGGCCGGGGCTTGACTTTTTATCAAGGCCAGTATATGCTGAATTTGGTCCTATGCATATTGCCAGATAAGGAGATTTTTTTAAGACCAGATGAAATATCGGATCGAAAAAAACGCACCCGGCAGCGCCTATATGCAGCTATATGCCCAGTTGCGGGAGGACATTGTCACCGGGGCCATCCCCCGCGGGAGCAAGCTCCCCTCCAAGCGGCTGCTGGCCGGGGAGCTGGGCGTAAGCCTCATCACCGTGGAGCACGCCTACGCCCTGCTGTGCGATGAGGGCTATGTGGAGAGCCGCGAGCGCAGCGGCTACTATGCGGCCTTCTCCGCCGCGCCCCGGCACGAGGAGCCCCTGCCCCGGCACGGGGTCGAGCCTGGCCCGGAGGCGGCGCCGGAGGACTTCCCCTTCTCGGCCCTGGCCAAGACCATGCGCCGGGTGCTCTCGGACTATGACCGGCGGATCCTGGTGCGCTCCCCGGGCGCGGGCTGCGTGGAGCTGCGGGAGGCCATCGCGGCCTACATTGGCCGCAGCCGCGGTCTCTCGGTGTCGCCGGACCAGATTGTCGTGGGCTCCGGGGCGGAGGCGTTCTATTCACTCATCGTCCAGCTCTTCGGGCGGGAGACGGTCTACGCCCTGGAGGACCCCTGCTATGCGCGCATCCGCCAGGTGTATGAGGCCAACGGCGCCCGCTGTGTCAGCCTGCCCATGGGGGAGGACGGCATCGTCTCCCAGGCGCTCTCCTCCTGCGGGGCGGGGGTCCTGCACGTGACGCCCTTCAACAGCTACCCCAGCCACGTCACCGCCTCCCCCGGCAAGCGGCACGAGTACGCCGCCTGGGCGCGCGCCAACGGCAGCTACCTGGTGGAGGACGACTACGACTCGGAGTTCTCCTCCGTCACCCGCCACATCGACACCATCTGTTCCCTGGCGCCGGAGCGGGTGCTGTATCTCAACACCTTCTCCCGCACCTTTGCCCCCTCCATGCGTACGGCCTATCTGGTCCTGCCGGAGGAGTTGCTGCCCGTTTACCGGGAGAAGCTGGGCTTTTCGGCCTGCACGGTGCCGGTGTTCGAGCAGTATGTGCTGGCGGAGTTCCTCTCCTCCGGCGAGCTCGAGCGCTACATCAACCGCCGCAGAAGAAAGCTCAGGCAGCAAAAAGGCTGACGAACGAGGGAGGGCATCCCCCAACAGAGAGATTCCCGATTCCTTCTCCGTAGGGGCGACCCTCGCGGTCGGCCGCGCTCTCATAGCAAGCAAGGATCGCGTCACGCGCTTCCCGCGCGTCGCGTTGGCAAGCAAGGATCGCGTCGCACGCTTCCCGCGCGTCGCGTTGGCCCCCTTTCGAAAAGGGGGCTCCGCCAAAGGCGGTGGGGGATCGACCAGCACACGACATTTTCGATCCCTCCGCCCCTTCGGGGCACCTCCCTTTATCCAAAGGGAGGCATTGCCCTGACCGCCAGTGCTTCCCTTCGTCGCACAATCCCCATCCCTTCTCCGTAGGGGAGACCCTTGCGGTCACCCGGCGGGAACAGGGCGAGCGCGGGCCGCCGAGGGCGTCGGCGCCTACAGAAAATCCTGGTTTATCACGGCAGGGGCGGGCGCCTCGACCGCCCGGCTGGAACAGGATATAAGAAAAATAGGTTCTATAATAAATGTTGGGGTAGCGAAGCCGAAAGGCAGAGCTACACCCAACATTTTTGTAGAAGAAAAAAAGAGTAGAGCATAGAAGAAAAATCC
>ONPY01000122.1 GCA_900319835.1 uncultured Eubacteriales bacterium
GTACAATGACTTCCCCATGCGTCCTCTCGGCTGGCTCTCTCCTAAACAGGCTCTTTCTTCTTTTCCTAACTCTGTCACACATCATTGACAAACCTACACGCGGCGTGCGGACGAGAAGGGAAAGCGCCGTTATTCCGCCGCCTGGCGCAGGGACTCCAGAAGCTCTTTGTACTGCGTCAGCAGGTCGTACACCGCGTCCTCGGAGAGAACGCCGCGACGGAGATCCGGCGGCAGCAGACCCCGCTCGTCGGCTTCAAAGTCTGCCCGCCACAGGGGGCCCTCGTAGTAGGCCGCGAGCACCGCGACATCCTGCCGCAATGTCTCCAAATCCGCAAGCGCTGCGTCCAGACGGCAGAGCGCTCCGGCGGCCCGGTTGAGACGCTCCTCCATTGCAGAGATCCTGGCAAGCTGGTCCATGGGAAACACTCCTTGATCAGTCAGTCTTGAGATCCCAGTATAAAAAACGCGGAGCCGTTCGTCAAGCAAACAGCCGGCGGAAGGCGAAAAAACTCGGCTGCCGTCGAATTCCGGGTTGCCGGGGGACAGAGCTTGTAGTAAAATGGCAAATAAGAGATCAGCGCTTTCCCGACAGGGGCCGGACGGCAAAACGGGAGAGCGCTCAGCAATAGGAGAGAGGTGTTGCGCTTTGCCCAAGAATCACGAGAAGATTCACTCCACAAATGGCCTGCGCAGGATCCTGATAGTCGACGATGAGATGGTCAACCGGGAAATTCTCGGCGCCATGCTGCAGGATGAATACGAGTTGCTCTTTGCCTGCGACGGGGCGGAGGCGATCCGCGTCATGCGCGAAAACAAGGACACCCTGTCCCTGGTGCTGCTGGACATCCTGATGCCTGTGATGTCGGGCAAGGAGGTTTTGAAGGCGGTCAGGGAAGACGACGCAATCAGCCACATCCCGGTCATCGTCATCACCTCCGAGCAGGATGCGGAGGTGGAGAGCCTGAAGCTGGGGGCCATCGACTTTCTGCCGAAGCCCTACCCGGCGGTGGACGTGGTCAAGGCCCGCGTGCTGCGCACCATCGAGCTTTCGGAGGACCGGGACATCATCCAGTCCACCGAGCGGGATGCGCTGACGGGACTTTACAACCGCGAATACTTCTACCGCTACGCCGAGCAGTACGACCAGTATCACCGGGAGACACCCATGGACGCCATCGTCCTGGACATCAACCACTTCCACATGGTCAACGAGCGCTACGGAAAGCCATACGGCGACCAGGTTCTGCGCCGCATCGGCGAAAAGCTGCGCGAGATGCTGAGCGACTCCGGCGGTATTGTCTGCCGCCGCGGGGGCGACACCTTCATGGCCTACTGTCCCCACCGGGAGGATTACCAGAAAATCCTGTATTCCGCCACGGCGGGTCTGGCGGAGGAAGGACAAACCAACAGCCGCGTCCGGCTGCGCATGGGCGTGTACTCCTATGTGGACAAGAACATCGATATCGAGCGGCGCTTTGACCGGGCGAAGATGGCCTCGGACACGGCCCGCGGCAGCTTCACCCGGACCATCGGCGTCTATGACGGGGCCCTCCACGAAAAGCAGCTCTTTGCCGAGCAGCTCATCGAGGACTTCCCGACCGCCCTGGCGGAGAACCAGTTTGTGGTTTTCTACCAGCCCAAGTTTGACGTGCGGCCCGACACGCCCATCCTCTCCGGCGCGGAGGCGCTGGTGCGCTGGAAGCACCCGACCCTCGGCATGATCAGTCCCGGGGTCTTCATTCCGCTCTTTGAGGAAAACGGCCTGATTCAGAAGCTGGACTACTATGTCTGGCGGGAGACCGCCCGGCAGATCCGCAGCTGGCGGGAGAACTACGGCTTCGCGGTGCCGGTCTCGGTCAACGTCTCCCGGATCGACATGTTTGATCCAAACCTGCTGGAAACCCTGCAGAGCCTGCTGGATGAGTTTGACATCGAAAGCAAGTATCTGCATCTGGAGGTGACGGAGTCGGCCTATACCAAGAACTCCGGCCAGATCGTGGATTCGGTGGAGCGCTTGAGAAGCATCGGCTTCCAGATCGAAATGGACGACTTCGGCACCGGCTACTCCTCCCTGAACATGATCTCCTCCCTGCCCATCGACGTGCTGAAGCTGGACATGCAGTTTGTCCGCAGCGCCTTTCAGGAGGGCGGCAACACCAAAATGCTGGAGATCGTCATCGACATCGCGGACTACCTGTCGGTGCCCGTGATTGCCGAGGGCGTAGAGACCGAGGAGCAGCTGGACGCGCTCAAGCAGCTCGGCTGTGACCTGGTCCAGGGCTACTTCTTCTCCAAGCCCGTCCCGGCAGCGGAATTTGAGCCGTTTATCCTGCAGAAGAAAGAGGCGGAGAAAGCGGCGGAGGACGCCGCCCGGCAGCGGGAAGCACAGCGCGAGTCTGAAAGGGCGGAGCTGAAGAATATCGTGGAGAGAATCAGCCTGCCCCAGGAGGAGCCGGAGGAGTCGGAGGAGCAGGAAGAGAAGGAAGAGCAGAAAGAGCAGGAAAAACAGGAGAAGGACGCAGCCACCGCACAGGAGCAGCAGACGGAAAAGCCCGGAATCCATCTGCGCACGGCAAACCTCTTCTTCGTGATCCTTGCCTTCCTCGCAGCGGCAGCCCTGCTGATCGCGGACCTGTCCGTCACCCGGGGATATCAGCGGATGGCACTGGCCAGCGACCGGCATATCGCCGCACAGCTGGCGGCGGCGGGAATGGAATCGGCTTCCGACTACCTGACGGATCGGGTGCGCTGCTTCGTGGTCACCGGGGAGATCGAATACCTCGACGACTTCTTTGAGGAAGTGGAGACAACCCGGCGCAGAGACGAGGCGGTGACAGACCTGGAGCAGCTGCTTGACGGCCGGGACAGCGGCGCGCTTGCCGCGCTGAACACGGCGCTGGAACTGTCCAACGAGCTGGTGCAGACGGAATACAAGGCCATGCGCCTGACGCTGGAGGCCGGCAATTACGCCATGGCGGACATCCCTGTGGAGATCGCGGCTATCCAGCTCACCCCCGAGGAGCAGAGCATGTCCCGGGAGGAACTGCTGAAAACCGCCCAGAACCTGGTTTTTGACAACAACTACATGCACGCCAAGGATCGCATCCGGGAGAACGTGAGCCTCTGCACCCAGGCGCTGATCCGCTCCTCCAGCCAGGAGCTGGAGAACGCCTCGGCCCAGATGTCGCTGCTGGTAAGCATCCAGACCTGGATGACGGTGCTGTTTCTGCTGATCGTGCTGGGCATCGTGGTGATCATCAGCCTGCAGATTCGCAAGCCCCTGAGCATCATGGTGGAGAAGATGCAGGCACAGGAGAGCATCCCGCCCACCGGTGCGGAGGAGCTGCGCTTTGTCACGCGCACCTACAACGCGATCCTGGAGGAAAACCGGGAGGCCCGGGAGCGGTTGAGCCATGCCGCCTCCCACGACGCGCTGACGGGCCTGTTCAACCGCGGTGCCTACGACATGCTGATGGAGAGCGTGGACACGGCCCACATGGCCCTGCTGATCATCGACGTGGACCATTTCAAGAGCGTCAACGACACCTACGGCCACGCCGTGGGCGACCGGGTGCTCAAGCGCGTGGCGGAGATCCTGCAGCGCTCCTTCCGTTCGGTGGATATCATCTGCCGCATCGGCGGCGACGAGTTTGTGGTGGTCATGACCCGTGCCAACAGCTCCATGCGCCAGCTGGTGCTCAACAAAATCCAGTGGGCAAACGATCTGCTGCAGCATCCCAAGGACGATCTGCCCCCGGTCTCGCTGAGCGTGGGCGTGGCCTTTTCGGATCGGAAGGATCCAAAGGGGGACATCTTCACCGACGCGGACACGGCGCTCTACCGGGTCAAGGAATCCGGACGCAACGGCTGCGCCATCTACTAAAATTCATCCGGACAAAAAACGCACAGCCCCAAACGGGGCTGTGCGTTTTTCATGGCAACAGGGATCAGTGCTGGTGCATCTTGCGGATCGCGATCTTCTCGCGGCGCTGGGCCTCAAACGCGGGCAGCACCTTGGGACGGTCGAAGTACTCGATGCTCTCCACGTTGGTGCGCTTGCGGAGATGGATGGCGTCGAATTTGCACTTGGTGGTGCAGACGCCACATCCGAGGCACTTGTTGGGATCGACGAAGGAGGCGCCGCAGCCGAGGCAGCGGGCGGTCTCTTTCTTCATCTGCTCTTCGGTAAAGGTGCAGCGGTCGTCCTTGAAGCTCTTGGCCTTGTCGGCGTTCTTGCCGGGAATCTGGCGGGCACCCGCGTCGGCGTCGCGCCTGACAGAATCGAAGTCCACGTTGTCCTTGTCAAAGCTGCGGTAGGTCAGCCGATCGCGGCC
>ONPY01000119.1 GCA_900319835.1 uncultured Eubacteriales bacterium
AGGCCCGGGAACGTATTCACCGCGCCATGGCTGATGCGCGATTACTAGCGAATCCAGCTTCGTGGAGTCGGGTTGCAGACTCCAGTCCGAACTGAGAGGAGATTTATCGGTCCGCCACCGCTCGCACGGCAGCAACGCGCTGTACTCCCCATTGTAACACGTGTGTAGCCCCGGACGTAAGGGCCGTGCTGATTTGACGTCATCCCCACCCTCCTCACGCCTTGCGGCGGCAGTCCCGCCAGAGTGCCCGGCATCACCCGATGGCAACTGACGGCAGGGGTTGCGCTCGTTATGGCACTTGAGCCGACACCTCACGGCACGAGCTGACGACAACCATGCAGCACCTTCATGCAGGTCCGAAGAAGGAAGAGGTCTCTCTCTTCCGTCCTGCACAATTCAAGCCCGGGTAAGGTTCCTCGCGTATCATCGAATTAAACCACATGTTCCTCCGCTTGTGCGGGCCCCCGTCAATTCCTTTGAGTTTCACCGTTCCATCGTTTACGGCGCGGACTACCAGGGTATCTAATCCTGTTTGATACCCGCGCTTTCGAGCCTCAGCGTCAATCGCACTCCAGAAGGATGCCTTCGCGATCGGAGTTCCTCGTCATATCTAAGCATTTCACCGCTACACGACGAATTCCACCTTCCCTGTGTGCATTCAAGACTGCCAGTTTCAACGGAAGGACGATGTTGGGCACCGACATTTGACCGCTGACTTAACAATCCGCCTACGCTCCCTTTAAACCCAATAAATCCGGATAACGCTCGCATCTTCCGTATTACCGCGGCTGCTGGCACGGAATTAGCCGATGCTTATTCGTACGTACGGTACATGCAGAAACCCACACGTGGGCCAGGTTATTCCCGTACAAAAGAAGTTTACAACCCATAGGGCAGTCATCCTTCACGCTACTTGGCTGGTTCAGCCTCCCGGCCATTGACCAATATTCCTCACTGCTGCCTCCCGTAGGAGTCTGGACCGTGTCTCAGTTCCAGTGTGGGGGACCTTCCTCTCAGAACCCCTACCGATCGTCGCCACGGTGGGCCGTTACCCCGCCGTCCAGCTAATCGGACGCGTTCCCATCCTCTACCGATAAATCTTTGCTCCAAATACCATGCGATATAGGGAGAACATCGGGCATTAATCCATCTTTCGATGGGCTGTTCCCGAGTAAAGGGTAGGTCGAACACGCGTTACGCACCCGTGCGCCGGTCGCCATCATATCTGGCAAGCCAGATACATGCTGCCCCTCGACTTGCATGTGTTAAGCCTGTAGCTAGCGTTCATCCTGAGCCAGGATCAAACTCTTCATCGTAGATTTCTTTTTTCTTTATTCCTTTGTTCCACACGCCGTGGCCCCAGGGGCGCAAGACGCGGGAGGAAATTGTCTGTAATCGGACGAAGGGTACGATCACCTTGAGGCTCCAGGACATCTCTGTGTCTCCGTTATTGCTTCAAGAAGTTTACATTCCCCGAAAGGAATGACGGTTCGTTTCACTTTTCTATAGTTTCCTGTACTACATTTCTCTCTGTCTATGGAATCATGTCAAAGATCTCGCGCCGCAGGCGGGATTCTGACCCGCAGGGGCGGCAAACCTGCTGGGCATCTCCAAGGAGGCGATGCCCTTCCTGTTTGCGGGTGCAAAGGTACGGCAACTTTTCCGTTCCGCCAAATCTTTCACCAACTTTTTTCACTTTTTCCTGCATTTTTCTGCATTTTGCCGTGAAGGGGCGGCTCTTCCGCCCCAAAAAGGGCTGGAAGAAGGGACTGGCGGCGGGAGCCGGAAAGGGGCACGGAGGAGGGGGAACGGGAGGGGAAGGAAGGGGCCTGCGGCACTCCCCTACCTTATTATATATATACGCGCGAGGGGACGGGACGACGACGGCGGGCGGGACAAATCCGGCCGGGAAGGGCGGCAGGTCTTTCTCACTCGAGTGAGCTGTTTTGGGGGAGCTGGCTCTGATTATTCGGAGTACTCGGATGGCTCTGAGTAATCCCTAATCCCGAGCCATGTCGATGGCTCGTCGAATGCATCGAGTTACATAACGTGCCGCGCAGCGCTTTATCACGCGTGATAAAAGAGTTTATCACACGTGATAAAGTCCACAGGAACACGTCATGGGAAATAATGGCAAGTTAAGACAGTTGTTACTCGAGGGTGCTGGTGTCCTTCGAACTACTCCCCGTCGATGAAGACCTTCTTCACGGCTTCCAGATAGCCGTAACCATATACGTTGTCGGGCTGGAGGTAGCTCGTCTCGGTCCACTCGTTCCAGCTGTTGATGGTGATGAGAGGGACCTGGTCAGGGTGGCGGTCGGCATAATCGCGGGCATCGCGGAGTGCCCGGGCAAAGTTCTCGGGCGTATTGTCGCGCACGACAGCGCTGTGGGTGATGCGGGGACTGTTGTCCCAGCCGATGCTGACGTGGGGATAGTAGGGGATGGAGAAGGTGGAGTCGATCTTGGACCACTCCTCGCGCACGCGCCCCATAATATTATTGTAGTCGTCGTTGACGTTCGTGAAATGGCAGAACTGATAGTGCGAGGAGCTGGTGAAGCCCAGCTGGGTGACGAAAGCATCCTCGGGCTTGTCCGTCTTTCCGGCATCGAAACCGCTGTAGTTGAGGTTGGGGCCCCACATGGTGAACTGGAGGTCGAGCCCCGGGAAGCCGGCTTTCTTCACCTCGCGCCGGAACCATTTCACGGCATCGGCTGCTTCCCGGATGCCTCCCAGACCGTCGATGAAGTTCTTCACATCGTAAATCATGAAGACGGGCTTGCCGTCAATCTTGTAATACTCGGGCTGGCTGAAGAAGAGTTCGATGTTGCGACGACAGACTTTCTCGAACTCCTGTCGGTCCACCGCGCCGCGCCAGATGACGTTCTGCTCGGGCAGACGCGAGATGCGGGTGTCCCAGGTGTTGACCACATCGTGATTGGCCCACATGAGATAGAACTTCATTTTGTCGCGGTTAGGGGCCCGGAGGAAGCCGTTGGTCAGCGTGGTCTCCATGAAGGGGCGGCCGTCGAACCAGTACCAGTCGAAGATAAAGACGTTGATGCCGTGGCGAGTGGCCTGGGTAACGCAAACCGCCTGCTCAACGCACTCGAGACCGGCGAGGTCTCCTACGACTTCGTCGAGATCATGGCGTGCCCGGGCGGGTGCTCCGGTGGCGGTGGCCTGCCCATCCATGACGGCGAGGAGCTCGCAGGTGTGCGCGGCGACGTGCTTTGGGGGCTCGACCGCACGGCCAAGCTGCGTCGCAGCCACGAGAACCCGGCAATCCAGGCCGTCTACCGCGACTACCTGGGCACGCCTCTCTCCGAGCGTGCGGAGAAGCTGCTCCACACCGATCAGCATGCATGGAAGATGCCACGCGAGGCATAGTAGCCACCTTAGTCGCGGTGTTTCTCTGCCGTCTCATAGGTCTTTGACGAAATGAGGCCCTCCGGCGCCAATCTGGCGCCGGAGGGCACGTCCGCGCGGCCCACGGTGCCGTCGTCCAGGGTGACCTCCACCTCCACGGTGGGGTTGCCGCGGGAGTCAAGGATCTCCCGGGCCATGACATCGACAATTTCAAAATACTGCTTCATAATTGGTCGTCTCCTTTCAGATAGAGCAGAGTTTACTTCACAATGAGGCTCTCGCCCGTCATCTCTCTGGGCTGGCGGAAGCCCATCAGATCCAGCATCGTCGGCGCCAGGTCGGCCAGGCGGCCGGGGCGAAGGCGCGCGTTGGCGCCCACCAGGATGAGGGGGACGGGATTGGTCGTGTGGGCAGTGTGGGGCTGGCCGTCGGGCGCGCGCATGCAGTCGGCGTTGCCGTGGTCGGCGGTGATGAGCAGGGTGCCGCCCATCTCCTTCACCGCGGCGGCGATGGTGCCGACGCACTCGTCCACGGTCTCGACGGCCTTTACCGCCGCCTCCATCACGCCGGTGTGGCCCACCATGTCGCAGTTGGCCAGGTTGCACACCACCAGGTCATATTCGCCGCTGCGGATGCGCCGGGCGCACTCGTCCGTCACCTGATAGGCGCTCATCTCCGGGATCAGGTCATAGGTCGGAAACTCCTTGGGCGAGGGCACCAGCACCCGGTCCTCGCCGGGGAAGACGGTCTCCACGCCGCCGTTGAAGAAGAAGGTCACATGGGCGTACTTCTCCGTCTCCGCGATGCGCAGCTGGGTCAGCCCCAGGCTGCTGACATAGGCGCCCAGGGTGTTTTCAATGGTCTCCGGCGGGAAGGCGATGGGCAGCGGCAGCGCCTCGTCGTACTGGGCGGTGCAGACAAAGTTCAGATGCAGCGGAAGCGTGTCCATGGGGCAGTCCTCCGGCAGCGCGCCGGTCAGCGCCCAGGTCATCTCCCGCGCCCGGTCGGGGCGGAAGTTGATGAACACCACGCTGTCGCCGTCGGCGATCCTGCCGGTCTCGTCGCAGATGACCGGCTCGACGAACTCGTCCGTCACGTCCGCGTCATAGCTGCGCTGCACCGCGTCCACCGGGTCGGCATTGGGCGTCCCCACGCCGCGCACCAGCGCGTCGTAGCCCTTTTGCAGGCGCTCCCAGCGCTTGTCGCGGTCCATGGCGTAAAAGCGGCCCTGCACCGTGGCGATGCTGCCCACGCCCAGGCGGGCCATCTCGTCGCAAAGCTGCTGCACATAGCCCTTGCCGGAACGGGGCGGCACGTCCCGCCCGTCCAGGAAGCAGTGGACATAGACCTTTTTCAGCCCCTCGCGCCGGCAGAGCTCCAGAAGCGCGAAGATGTGGGTGATGTGGCTGTGCACGCCGCCGTCGGACGTGAGGCCCAGAATGTGCAGGGCGCGGCCGCTGTCCCGGGCGGCGCGGACGGCGCGCAGATAGACCGGGTTTTCAAAAAAGCTGCCGTCTTCGATGGCGCGGGTGATGCGGGGCAGGTCCTGAAAGACCACCCGCCCGGCGCCGATGTTGGTGTGCCCCACCTCGCTGTTGCCGATCTGCCCGTCGGGCAGACCGACGTCCAGCCCGGAGGCGGACAGCGTGGTGTGGGGGCAGGCGGCCATGAGCGCGTCCAGGTTGGGCGTTTTGGCCACCGAGACGGCGTTCCACGGACCGGGCGCAGCCAGGCCGTAGCCGTCCATGATGAGG
>ONPY01000117.1 GCA_900319835.1 uncultured Eubacteriales bacterium
AGGAGGAAACGTCATGGACGCTGGAAGCAGTACCGGCACATCAGCAGGCCGAAGTCGATTGCGGAGAGCGCACATCCGGCGTTTCCGCTTTTTTAACTGAACAGGACTTTGGCCTGTGTGTCTGCTTCCCACCCTGAGCAAACTTCGTAAAGGAGGAGTACCAGATGGCAGAACACAGTGTCACGGTAGAAAAAACATTGCGGGTGCTTCTGGAGGAAAAGAAGTACCAGACCCTGAAAGACATTCTTGTCACCATGAACGGCGCGGACATCGCCGCGCTCTTTGAAGATCTGGATGAGGACCGCATCCCGCTGCTCTTTCGCCTGCTGCCCAAGGAGCTGGCGGCCGAGGCTTTTGCAGAGCTCGGCCCCGAGCTGCAGGAGGCGCTGATCAGCGGCATCTCCGATAAGGAGCTGCGCGAAATCGTCAGCGAGCTGTACGTGGACGACGCGGCGGATCTGGTAGAGGAAATGCCCGCCAGTGTGGTCAAGCGCATTCTCGCCCAGGCCGATCCCCAGATGCGCAAGGAGATCAACGAGATCCTGCGCTATCCGGAAAACTCCGCCGGTTCCATCATGACCACGGAGTATGTCTCCCTGCGGCCCAGCATGACCGTGGCGGAGGCCATCACCCGCATCCGCCGGACCGGTGTGGACAAGGAGACCATCTACACCTGCTACGTCACTGCGGAGCGGAAAATCCTCGGCACGGTCTCCGTCAAGGATCTGCTGCTGACCATCGACGACGACACCCCCGTCAGCGAGATCATGGACGAAAACGTCATCTCCGTCACCACCCTGACCGACCAGGAAGAAGTGGCGCAGATGCTCTCCAAGTACAACTTCCTGGCGCTGCCCGTGGTGGACACGGACGAGCGCATGGTCGGTATCGTGACCTTCGACGACGCCATGGACGTCCTTGTCGAAGAGACCACGGAGGACATTGAGAAGATGGCCGGTATGTTGCCCTCGGAGAAAACGTACCTGCGATCCTCCCCCTGGGATCTGTTCAAGCACCGCATCCCCTGGCTGATGCTGCTGATGGTCTCGGCCACCTTCACCGGCATGATCATCACCGGCTTTGAAAACAAACTGGCAGCCCAGGTGGTGCTGACCGCCTTCATCCCCATGCTGATGGACACCGGCGGCAACTCCGGCTCCCAATCCTCGGTCACCGTCATCCGCGCCCTGTCCCTGGGCGAGCTGGAGCTGAACGATCTGCCGAGAGTGGTGTGGAAGGAGATCCAGACCGCCGTGCTCTGCGGCGTGGCTCTGGCGACCCTCTGCTTTGCCAAGATCATGCTCTTTGACCGGCTGCTGCTGGGCAATGACTCCATCACGGTGATGACCGCCTTCACGGTGTGCTTTACGATGGCCGTCACGGTGATGATCGCCAAGATGGTCGGCTGCACCCTGCCGATGCTGGCCAAGAAGATCGGCTTTGACCCGGCAGTCATGGCCTCCCCTTTCATCACCACCATTGTGGACGCCCTGTCCCTGCTGGTTTATTTCGGCATTGCAAGCGCCCTGCTGTTTGCGTAAACATTCCTACAGAAGAAAGAATCCCGGGACCGCGGTCCCGGGATTCTTTTTCTGTTTTATACGTTTTCTTTTTTCCTGCGGCGCAGGAGCAGCCATGCGCCGAGGCACAGCAGGATCCCGCCCGCGGCGGTATACAGCGCCGTGCCGGGTCCGCCGGACTTGGGAAGCTCATAGCCGGTGGAGTTGTAGACGGAGATCTGCAGCACGTCCTCGCCGCTCTCCTCGTCGGCCACGGTGCTCACATCCAGCCGCTTGCTGTTGTGCATGGCCGTCAGATTGCCGCTGCCGGTCACGGTGAGCACGATCGGCCCGCTGAGCCGCTCATAGCCGTCAGGCGCTTCGGTCTCAAAGAGACAGTAGGAGCTGTTGACCTCCAGCGCGCCCAGATTGAGCAGGCCATTTGCGTCGGTCCGGTCGGAAAACAGCGGCTCTTCGCCCGCGATGGGCACGCCGTGCTCCACCTGGCCCAGCTTATACAGGGCAAACTCCGCGTTTTCCAGCGTTCTTTCGGTGATCACGCTCTTCTTCAGGATCCGGACACCCTTGGTGGGGGTGTTCTTCACCGTCAGCGTGACGCTGCCGTCCTCGCCCGTAACCAGCGTCACTTCACTGTTCTTTGCCGTGCTGAACTTCCAGACGCCCTCCTTGGTGCTGTACTCCGCTTTCTCCACGCTGATCTGGCCCGTGGCGGAAATCGTCAGCCGGAGGTAATACTCGACCGCCTTGTAGCGCGGGTTGGTCACCGTCTCATGCAGATAGTACACGCCGGGGGTGAGATCAAAGAGATTGATCTGCGGAATGACGCCGTCCTCGCCCGTCACCAGATCCGCAAAGCCCGCCATGGGCTGATAGTCCGGCATGGCGTTCTGGCTGGAATCCATCTTCTCGGGGAAGAGTTCAAAGTGGACGCCGGGGATGGGCACGCCGCTGGCCGCGTCCACCTTCACAGCCTGCAGGGAGAAGGGCTTGTTCAGGATTGTGACGGTGGGCATGTTCTCCGCGGTGGGATTTTCCACCTGGGTGACGGTGTAGAATGCACCCTCGGGCGCCGCGTCCGCGTCGTTGACCAGCAGCTGCCCCTCCGGGCTCACCCGGATCCGGAGCGAATCCACCAGCGCCAGATGGCGGTAGGGCGCCGCCGTCTCCGTCAGTACATATTCCTCACCCGCCGTCAGGTAGGCCACCGCGATGAGGCCGTCCTCGCCGGAGCGGAAGGTCTTTTTGGTGCTCTCGTCGCTCGCCTTGACCAGCGTAAAGCCGCCGCCCTCCAGGGGCGTTCCGTTCAGATCGGTCTTGACCAGACGGATGCCGGGGCGTGCGTTGGTCACCGTGTCCGTCCGGGAGTTGGTCTGCGCAAGCTGCTCGGCCGTCAGCGTCTCACGGTCATAGCCCGCGGAGTAGATGAAGTTTGCGGAATAGCCGTGTTCGTTGGTCTCGCCGCCGACGGTGAGCTCACCGCCCTGCTCCACTCTCTCGATGCTGGTGTAGCCGCTGACGACGCCGGTTTCCGGATCCACCTCAAGCTCTGAGGCTTTCGGCTCGGTCTGCACCTCAAAGACCCAGTAGTCATTCAGCGTCTTGCCCTCGCCCAGTTCCTGGAAGAACCAGCGGATGGAGGTGTCCGTCTTGCCGAGCCGCCGCACGGAGCCGTCCAACATCTCCAGCGTCTCGGCGTCGTACACGGCAAAGCAGATCTCATCGTGGGATTCCATGAAGTCCGCGTCCGACCAGACCTTTTTGACCTCCAGGCCGTAGCCGTGCTGGTTGTGGATGGTCATCTCCTCGTCGTGGTCGGTGATGACGCCCTTGTTGGGTTCCTCGTCCTCGTCCGCGTCCTCGCGGGTATAGTCGATCAGGTGGTAGCCGGCGGGAATCTCATCGTCCCGCTCCTCCACGAAGAAGGGCGTGCCCACCATCAGGCCGGGGATCTCCACGCTGTAGCCAGCGGGGATCCGGTCTGCGGCACCGCCGGGAGAGGTGTAGAAGGTTGCCTGCTCCTGCTGGCTCTTCCACTCACCGGGGAGAACCTGGTCGCTCAGCTCTGAGAAGTCCCGCTTGCCCGTGGAGACAAAGCCGCCGTCCCGGAAGATGCAGTAGAAACCCTCCGCGTTCTTGACATAGTACTTGCCGGTGTTGTAAACGGTGTACTTGTCCCCTTCCTTGCCCAGGCAGATGCGGAAACGGAACTCCGCCTCGTCCTCTTTCAGTTCCTTGGTCTTTGCAAAGTCCTGCCAGAGGCGCTTGGTGATGAGCAGGCTGTTCTGCGCGGTGTCGCTGACGTGGTTGTCATAGATCAGCTGCTTGCGTCCGGCCACCGTGTTGATCTCCACCGGGAAATCCAGGCGTTTGGGGTCGCTTGTCGCCGCGCCCTCCAGCGCCTCGCCGTTGGCTGTCACGCTGTCGTAGATGTCGGCGTTCATGCCGCACTCCTGTACCCAGTAGAGTGTGTTCTCACTCGGGAAGCGGATGGCAGCCTTCTGCCCCGCTTTGAGCAGGAAGACATTCGTATAGTGCAGATCGCCCACTGTATACGTGGACGCATAGGGGATCTCCTCGCCGGTCTGCGCGTCGACTACGCTGCTGTTTTCCGTCAGGTAAACGGCGGCGTCGTCCGGCCGGTCGGTATCCAGATACGCGATCTGGAAGGGGAAGCGCAGCCCCTCGTCCACCTTTTCCACGCCGCTGATCTGTTTTTCCAGCTGTATCTCGCCGGAGGTATAGGGTGCAAGGTTGAAGCGCATGTGCAGATTGGAGGCGCCGGCGCCGCGCTCGAAGTAGAACATCTTCATGGTGTGCCCGGAGAAGTCCTTGAAAACGGTCTTCTCACCGTACTGGTTTTCCTTGAAGATGCCGTCAATCTGGTAGAGCAGGAAGAGCAGGCCGTCCTGCTCGTAGAAGGCGAATTCCATCTCACCCGTGCGGAAGGCCTCGCGCGCGATGACGTCCGTGCGCGAGAGTTGCAGGATGAACATCGCGCCGTTGGCGTCGACCTGGAACATCGCGCCGTCGGCCTGCGTGGCAATCGGCATCGGGAATTTCTGGCCAATCTCAAAATTCGTGTACTCACTCATGTTGTATCCCTCGTTTTCTTCGTATGTGCTCTTTCTATTTTACCACAATCTCATGGGTGGGAACATCCGGCTGTGCTATACTTAGGGAAAAGGGGGAATGAGCAT
>ONPY01000116.1 GCA_900319835.1 uncultured Eubacteriales bacterium
ATGGCGGTGCCCTTCACGATCCCGAGGGAAAGAACGCCCAGAAGGCTCTTCGCGTTCACACGTCTCTCTTCCTTCTCAACCCAGATGCTGCTCTTGAACTCATTGGCCTTCTGAATGAAGAAAGTCGCGGGTCTGGCATGAAGACCTACCTGATTGTTAATGACTACCTCTTTGGTTATCATACTTGCCACCCCTTAAATATCCATATAGGAATTTGTGCTTATACTTTACCAAATTTTTGCCCGATCGTCAACAGGTTTCGACGGATTTGTGAAATTCCACATTTCTCCCTGCCGGGCAATTCTCTTTTTATTTCAGTTCGACCACGGTCACGCCGCTCTCCCCTTCGCCGTAACGGCCCAGGCGAAAGCTCTTGACCGCCTTGTTCTTGCGCAGCATCTGCTGGATGGCCGCGCGCAGGGCGCCGGTGCCCTTGCCGTGGATGATGGTGACGGTCTTCATCTTCGCCATCACCGCACTGTCGAGATACTGCTCGGCCGCGATCACGGCGTCGATGGACTCCATGCCTCTCAGATCGATCTCCGGCGCGATGGACATGCTGTGCATCCCGCCGCCCGTGCGGGAGGCGGAGGTCTTCGGCGCCTGCGGCTTCTCGTTTTCCAGCAGCAGCACTTCGTCCTCCTTGGCTGTCACATTCATGATGCCCGCGCGGAGAGTCAATATTCCGTCGTCGGTTTTGGAAATGACTGTCGCCTTCATGCCCATGGACTTGATCTGCACCGTGTCCCCGGCCTTGACCGGGCGGGAGGAGACCTGATTCTCTGCCTCGGGGTGCAGCTCGCGGCGCAGGGTCTCCTCGGACAGGTTCAGCTTCCGCCGCAGTTGGGCCCGCGCCTCGTTGACGCGGCGGGCGTCCTCGTCCTCGTCGGCCATTTTGCGCATCTCGTCGAGCTCCCGGAAAACCTGCTCCGCGGTCTCGCGCGCGTCGGCAAGGATGCGCTCGGCCTCGCGGCGGGACTTCATATCCGCCTTGTCCAGACGCACCTCCAGCTCGGCCCGCAGGAAAGCCGACTTTTTGGCGTTCTCCTGGGCCTCGCGCAGTTTTTTCGCCGCCTCTTCCCGGTCCTTTTCCAGCAGAAGCCTTGTCTGCTCCAGCTTTTCGATGGTGGCTTCAAAGCTGGCGGATTCGGAGCTGACGCGGTTTTTCGCGTCCTCGATGATCTCCTCCCCCAGTCCCAGGCGCTTGGAGATGGCAAAGGCGTTGGACTTGCCGGGGATGCCCACCAGCAGCCGGTAGGTTGGCTGCAGGGTCTCCACGTCAAACTCGCAGGAGGCGTTCTGCACTCCCGGCTCGTTGGTGGCGTAGACCTTCAGCTCGGCATAGTGGGTGGTCGCGGCGATAACCGCGCCGCGGCGTCTTGCATGCTCGATGATCGCGATGGCGAGCGCCGCGCCCTCGGTGGGGTCGGTGCCGGCTCCCAGCTCGTCAAAGAGAATCAGGGAGCGATCGTCGCACTCGGCAAGGATGCTGACAATGTTGCTCATATGGGCCGAGAAGGTGGAGAGCGACTGCTCGATGCTCTGCTCGTCGCCGATGTCGGCCAGGATGTGGGTGAAAACCGGCAGATTGCTGCCGTCTGCGGCGGGAATGTGCAGGCCGCACTGCTGCATGGCGGAAAGCAGCCCTATGGTCTTGATGGAGACGGTCTTGCCGCCGGTGTTCGGGCCGGTGATCACCAGGGTGTCAAAGCTGTCCCCCAGCTCCACGTCGATGGGCACAGCCTTGGCCTGGTCCAGCAGCGGGTGGCGGGCCCGGCGCAGGACAATCCCCTTTCCCTCCAGAGTAGCCTGCTCGCAGTTGAGCTTATAGGAGAGCTTGGCTTTGGCAAAAATCAGGTCCAGCCGCACCAGCAGATCAAAGTCCGTGGTGATGCCCTCGCGGTGCTCGGCGCAGTCGGCGGAGAGCTCGGCCAGAATGCGGTCGATCTCAGCCCGCTCCTTGGCCGCAAGCTCCCGCAGCTCGTTGTTGGCCTTCACCGCCGCCATGGGCTCGACAAAGAGCGTGGCCCCGGAGGCGGAAATGTCATGCACCAGGCCGTTGATGGCGCCTTTGTGCTCTGCCTTGACGGGCACCACATAGCGGTCGGAGCGCAGGGTGATGATGGGCTCCTGGAGGACCTTGGCGTAGCTCGGAGAGGAGATGATCTTCTGCAGGGCTTCGCGGGCTCTCGCCGCGGCGGCGCGCATCTGCCGGCGGATGTTCGCCAGGTCTGAGGAGGCCGCATCCGCAATCTCATCCTCGCCCACGATGGAGCCGGTGATCTTCTCCTCCAGGAAGCGGTTGGCGTGCAGGGCGGAGAAGAGATAGTCGATGGGCGTTTTGCCCACGGAGTCGTCCGCCAGATACCCGCGCACCAGGCGCGCGCACTGGAGGACGCGCGCGATATCCAAGAGTTCCCGCGTATTGAGCGCTCCGCCCAGGTCAGCCCGGGCCAGGGACGCACGTACATCCTTCACACCGGAAAAGGAGGGGCTGCCGCGCACCACCATCATGGTCTTGGCCGCGGTGGTCTCGGAAAGCCTGCGCCGTACCTCCGCCTCCTCAACGGAGGGGCGCAGGGCCAGGGCCAGCTCCTTTGCCGGCTCGCTCACCGCCTCGCCCGCCAGCATGTTCAGCACCGCGGGCAGTTCCAGGGTCAACAGGGATTTTTCAAAAAAACTCATACGCATATACCATTTTATGTCTGTTAGAACCTTCTGATCTTCTTCCAGTAATCCAGCGCGGAGAAGCCGCGCTCCGCCCGGCGCAGGAGATAGCGCTCCGAGGCGTCGGAAAGACGCAGTACCGCGTCCTCCCCCAGGTCAAAGCGCAGCATCTGTTTGGGCGGAGCCGCGCAGATATAGCGCATGGCCTCCAGGGCCTCCCGGCCGAGATCGGCCCGCTCGCCCATCTCGTGCGAGCAGCTGCGGCAGCAGACGCGGCCCCGGTCCAGGCTCAGCACCGGCTCCTCCGGCTCCCTGCCGCAGACCGCGCAGGCCGTCAGTTCCGGCGTGTAGCCCGTCAGACACATGAGCCGAAGCTCAAAGGCCGCCTTGATTTTCTCCTGGCTGCCGAGGCCCCGGCTCAGGGCATACAGGCTGTTGAGCCCAAGCTGCATAAGCTCCGGCTCCGGCTGGTCCTCCACGCCGAAGGCCTCCATGCACTCGGCAAAGTAGGCACCCAGGGCCAGGCGCTCCATATCCTCGCGCAATCCGGCGAATGGCTCCTTCACCGTGGCCTCGTTCACTGTCCAGCGGCCCCGGTTGCCGAAGAGGGTCATCTCCGAGTAGGTCAAAAGCTGGGTTGCGGCGGCGGTCTTGCTGCTCTTGCGCAGGGCACCGCGGGCCTTCGCGGTGAGCTTGCCGTCCGTGTCCGTCAAAAGCGTCAGGATCCGGTCGGCCTCCTTGTAGCGCACCTCGCGCAGCACCAGCGCGTTTACCGTTTTGAACATCTATGTACGCTCCCGCGCCGGCGCTCATGCGCCGGCGTTGTCTGTCTTCTCCCCGGTTCTCTCCGCGGCCCTGTACAGCAGCCAGCAGAGAGGATCTCCGGATTCGCGAAAAACCTTCCAAATGCCGTCTGTGCTCATGCGCATCACCTCTGGTTTTAGTATGAGCACAGGCAATTTTGAAATGCTGGAAATTAAAACTTGGAAATCTTATTGCTCGGTATAGCCGAAGTTTCGCAGGGAGGCCATGGAATCCCGCCAGTTCTCCTTGACCTTGACCCAGGTCTGGAGATTGACTCTGGTGCCCATGAAGTCCTCTATGTCATGCCGGGCCAGTTCTCCGATCTTCTTGAGCATGGCGCCCTTCTTGCCGATGATGATGCCCTTGTGGCTCTCCTTCTCGCAGAAGATGGTGACCTCCAGGTCGATGATGCCGTTTTCCCGCTCGGAAAACTTGGTGACCTCGATGGCGGTGCCGTGGGGGATCTCCTTGTCCAGACAGCGCAGCAGCTTCTCCCGCACCAGTTCCGCGCAGATCTGCCGCTCTGGCTGGTCGGTGATCATGTCGTCCGGGAAAAAGTGGGGACTCTCGGAAGCGTATTTCTCGAGTTCCTCCATCAGTTCCTCCAGCCCCTCGCCGGTCTTGGCGGAGATGGGCAGGATGGCGTCAAAATCATAGGCCGCGCTGTAGAGAGCCATGACCTCCAGCAGCCGTGGCTTTTCCACGGTGTCGATCTTGTTGATCAGCAGCAGGGCCGGAGCGCCGGTCTGCTTCAGCCGCTCGATCAGGGCCTCCTCCTGCGGGCCGATCGCGGCCACGGGCTCCACCATCAGCAGCACACAGTCCACGTCCGCCACACTCTCCTTGACGACGTTGACCATGTAGTCCCCGAGTCTGGTCCTGGGCTTATGAAAGCCCGGCGTGTCCAGCAGGACAAACTGGGTGTCGCCGCGGTTGACGATGGCGGTGATGCGGTTGCGGGTGGTCTGCGGCTTGTCCGAGACGATGGCGATCTTCTCCCCGACCAGGGCGTTGGTAAGGGTGGATTTGCCCGCGTTGGGCCTGCCGCAGATGGTAATCATAGCACTCTTTTGCATATCAAATAACTCCGTAATTCTATATTGGCTCCCCTTACAGGGGAGCTGTCTGGCCGCAGGCCAGACTGAGGGGTCTTGTCCCCACCTGCACACACTCCGTGCGAGGAGGGGCTGTCCGCGAAGCGGGCTGGGGGATCTGTCTCATCTTGCACTTTCCTTGTACGATTCGGTGCGG
>ONPY01000115.1 GCA_900319835.1 uncultured Eubacteriales bacterium
CGACGATCTTTTTGTGGTAGCCGCGCCCCTCGGGCATGAAGTTGATGGCGACCTGCTTGCGCCCGGCCAGCAGATGCTGGGCGGTGTTGGAGGAGTTGCGCGCCTCCAGCACCATGGCGTAATAGCCCTTGCCGGCGATATAGTAGGGAAAGCACAGTGAATAAGAGCCCACGGAGGTGCTGCCGTCCTCGGCCAGGGTGGAGATCATCACGGTGGGCATGGGGAAGTAGGAGCTGGTCTGGTAGAAGTTATCCACAATGCGGAGATCTTTGAAGCTGCTCATGTCAAGTCCTCACTTTCAAACAGGCTGATACATGGAAATCACAGGAACCCATATTCACAGTATAGTACCACGGCAGGGGAAAAGTCAATTTCCGGCCCCGGCCCGCATGGAAAAACCGCCCGCAGAGCGGGCGGTTGGCTATGTTCAGTTGGTCGCGATGGCGAGGTAGCCGAGATAGAAATCCGGGGACTCCGTGACGGTGATGCGCAGGGGGGTGCCGGGGGCCTCGTAGGTCCAGTAAGTGGCGTACTCGGTGATGTCCGAGGTGACGAGAATGTCATAGGTGCCGTCGCCGTTGTCATAGGCTCCGTCGAACACCAGGTTCTCAACCGCCGTGCGGTAGGTGTTGACCCAGATGCGGTCCAGCAGGGCCTGATCCATGCGCCAGCGCAGATCGCTCTCCTCAGCGACATACGAATACAGATCCCAGCTGACGTTCGAGGAGCCGAAATAGTTGTAATAGGCCGGGACAAAGATGGAGGCAAAGTCGTACAGGCGCTGCGCGGTCTCCTCGTCACAGGGACCGACGTAGTCCTTCTGCTCGCCCAGCGGGTTTTCGGGCAGAACGATGCGGTCCGGGACGCTCGCAGGCTTGACGTAGTCGGCGGGCAGGGGATTGACCAGCCAGGCGTCCGGGAGATTGCGGGTCCCGCCGGCCTGGTTGGCGGAACGGTTGACAGCCTCGCCGTAGAGATACATGCAGGAGGAGTTGCCGCCATCCATGTTGGAGGCGTCGGTGCAGCCGAACTTGTCGGCCATGATGTCCACGCAGTCCTGGAAGGTCACGCCGATGCTGTAGCCCTGGCGGCCGTCGATGACCACCATGACGATGGAACCGTCCTCACGCTGCCCGATGGCGGTGCGGGCGCCGATGCCGGTTTCAAAGGTGCTGGGATCGGTCTTGACGCCGTTGACAACCAGGGCCGGGCCGAAGCAAACCGCGTCGCGGATGCCGATGGCCTTGCACTCCTCGTAGTCGTAGTAGCCGGCCCACATGTCGTTGTCACGGTCGAGTCCCGCAATGGGGCCGTACTGCATGGTGTCAAAGTTGATACCGCGGCTGTAGGTGATGCCGCTGGGAGGCCAGCCGTTTCCGCCGCCGCCGTCGTCTTTGAAGCCGCCTGCGTTGATGCCGGCGATGGCACCGTACTGCTCAGCCATCGCGTCAAGCGTGATGCCGAAACCGCCCCATTCGCTGGGCTCGGTCAGCGCAGTGCCGATGTAGACGCGGCTGGGATCGAGGATGATCAGCGCATAGACGGTCGCGCCCTTGTAATGGAATTTGTAGCGGATAATGCCGTCCCCGTCGTCGTCCGTCAGCAGCTCGCCGTCGATCGGCTCCGGGGTCGGTTCCGGCGTGGGCTCCGGGGTGGGCTCGGGTGTCGGCTCCGCCGTGGATTGGGGGGCAGCCCCCTGGGCAGGCGCGGTCTGGGAATTGAGCGCCGCGGTGGGTGCGGCCTGGGCGGGCGTGGTTCCCGCCGGGGCGGCCGCTTCACTCTTCCCGCAGGCGCAGAGGCCCAGCGCCATCACGGCGGCCAGCAGCAGCGCCGCCGCACGTTTCAGTCTGTTTTGCTTCATAAAATATACCTTTCTCTCTAGAATCATAAAGCAGACAAGAATTTACTATAAAAGCGGGGAGAAGTCAAGCGGAATGCTTTTCCATGCGCCCGGTACGCGGCGCATGCCGCCGTGGACCGGACAGAAAAATCCCCGGCCGACGGGCTTTGCGTCGACCGGGGCATTCTTTACACGCCGGGCATTTGTCCGCCGCGGCCATAGAGAAAAGGCTCGGCCGCGCGGCGGTTGAAAAAGCCGATCAGCGGGCCCATAAAAAAGGCCGTGATGATCGTGCCGACGCCGAGCACGCCGCCGACCTGCCGCAGAGAATACCCACCCAACAGACACAGCAGCAGGCCCAGCAGCACGCAGATGAGATCGCTGACGACGCGGCAGGCGGCAAAGGGGATGCGCTTTTGCTTCTGTGACCAGACGAGCGACACCGCGTCGTAGGTGGACACGCCAAGATCCGCCGTGAAGTAGAACGCGGAGGCAAGACAGATGGCGACAATCCCGACTGCCAGGAGCAGCAGTCTGGTTCCCAGGGCGGGAGAGGGGATCAGTCGTTCCACGGCCTTTTGGGAGAACTCCGCCACATAGCCCAGCAGGAAGAGATTGATGAAGGTGGCAAGGCCGATCTTCCGCCGGTCAAAGACCAGGGAAAACAGCAGGAGCAGCGTGTTTACCAGCACATAGAGCGTCCCGAAACGGAGGGGGATCACGGCGTCAAGCCCGCTCATCAGCGACTGAAAGGGGTCGACCCCCAGGGCCGCGTGGCGGAGCAGACCTACGGAAAGCCCGCAGACCACCACCCCGAAAACACTCATCAAAATGCGTTTGCTTTTTTCAGACATACAATCGCCGTCCCGTTCACCGATTTTAAACGAGGGCAGTATAGCACAAGCGCGAAAAAAAGAGAAGCCCTTGCCCGAAGCGTTTGTTTCAAAACTGCCCGGAGGAATTGTTCCAAAGTCCGACCGGACGCCGTGGACGCCGCGGCGTGAAACAGAACAAAAAAACCGTCCTTCGGATGTCGTGGTATCCGAAGGGCGGTTTTCATACAGAGAAGATGGTTCAGTCAAAGCTGCCGCCGCGTTTGAGGAAGGCGCCGGTGAAGATCTCCTTGTGCTGCGCCTCGCCGAAGCTGCCGTCGCGCATATGGC
This sequence comes from uncultured Eubacteriales bacterium, assembly GCA_900319835.1. The sequence continues at coordinate 3,004 of ONPY01000115.1, forward strand.
GGATCTCCTCCTGCTCCATGGCGAGATTCTGCCGCACGGCCTCCAGCAGCGCCGGCGCGTCCCGCCGGGGGATGACCACCAGACCGTCGGAGTCGCCCACCAGCAGATCGCCGGGCAGCACCACCTGCCCGCCGCAGACCACGGGGACGTTCAGCTCTCCGGGACCCTCGCGGTAGGGGCCAAGGGGCGTGGCCGCCAGGGCAAAAACCGGCAGGGGGCTGGCCTTGATGTCGTCCAGATCCCGCACGGCGCCGTTGACCACAAAGCCGCCCAGCCCGCGCGCCTCGGCGTAGGTCAGCATCATGCCGCCCACCAGCGCGCGGTCGGTGTAGCCCGCGCCGTCAATGACGATGATGTCGCCGGGCCTGGCATAGTCCAGGGCCATCTGCGCCACCAGGTTGTCCCCGGCGGGAACCTTGACGGTGAAGGCGGGGCCCACCACCTTCAGCGAATTGTAGGAGCGGATACCGCCGAACATGCAGTTCATGCGCTTGACGCAGTCGCCGATGTTGCTGCTGGGAATCTCCCGGTAGGCCTCCACCAGGGCGGGGTCGGGACGCTCAAAATCCAGAAAGGCGCGAAATCCAATGGGCATAACAGATCCTCCCGTCAGGCGGCCGAAAGCCGCTTTTTTGATTGATGAACCATTATACCGCATACTGCACGGGAAAACAAGCGCGAGCGCATCTCGAACGGGGCGCTTGAAGCGGCGGGAAAGATGTGGTAAAATAAGAAAAACTGTGCGGTCATTTGGCCGGAAAGCGATGATACCATGAAAAAATGTATTGCAATTGTTTTGCTGGTCTGCCTGCTGCTTGCCGGCTGCGGCCGCAGACCGCCCGTATCCGGACAGGAGCCCACGTCTCCGTCCGCCCCGGCGGAAACCCCCATGTCGACGCCCACGCCGACCCCGGAGCCGACGCCGACGCCCACGCCCCGGCCGACCAAAAAGCCCATCTCGCCGGATGTGCTGGAGCTGATGCCCCGCAATCTGGAGGTCTACGAGGAAAAACTGACGCGCCATTATATGGCCGGGCGGCTGCTGATCCCCTCAGTGGGGATCGATGTGGCCCTCTTCCTCTGGGGCGAGGGGGAGGACGAGGACGTCATGCGTCAGAATGTGACAGACAATCTGGACAGCGCCATACTGTACTCCGACGGTGTGGGACAAATCATCGCCGACCACAGCAACCAGGAATTCCGCTCCCTACCGCTGGTGCGGGTGACAGATTCGGCCTACATTCTCGCGGGTGATTTCATCCTGAGCCTGACCTGCGACATGGCCATCAGCGGCATCAACACCGGCTTTGGCATCACCGACAAGGAGGGTTACCCGGTCACCGCGGACGAGGACTTCGTCTGCTATACCTGTGGGGACAACTGGACGGATATCCGAATCGTCGGCCTGCAGGAGACGGACAAGGACGTCTTCTTCATCAAGCCGGCACCCGAAGGCGGCTTCCGCTACGCCGACGAATTTGAAGATTGAAAAATCGGATGCTTTCGCATCCGATTTTCAAGTTGTAGACAAACCTCAAATAGAGCGTCATTCCGAGACAGTGCGCACACTGTCGTGGGAATCCGTTCTCCGGTGAAATGTTAGGAAACTTAAACCTGTCGGGGAATACGGATTGCGAACCAGTGACTTCGGTCACTTAAGCGAGCATCCAAATCTTTGATTTGGCTAACGCGAGCTTACACCTCAGGCGGGTTCGCAATGACAGGAAACGAACTTTGTCTACAACTTTGTCTACAGTCTGAATCGGATGCTTTCGCATCCGATTTTTTATCTTCCCAAAAGATTCAGGGTCATTTGATCCCGTCTGCCGCCGTAGTACTTCTCCAGGACCCGGGCAAAGACTGGCTCCTCCGGGGCGGCCAGTTCAAAGAGCGTCATGCAGGAGCAGAGCTTGAGATCATCGGGATAGCCCATCACAGCCGAGGGGTTGGAGCCGGGCAGCGCCAGCAGCGCGCCGGAGATCTCCACCAGCCTTGGCCCCAGCACGGGGTGGGCCATGTAGTCCTTTGCCTGCTCCAGATCCCGGATGCCGTAGTACTGGGCGGTGGGGCTGAAGCCCAGACCCTGCAGCTGCGGGAAGATGTACCACATCCAGTGGCTGCGCTTGCGGCCGGCGCGGATCTCCGCGAGGGCGGTCTCATAGTCCCGCGCCTGGGCGGAGACGAATTTGTCCAGGCCTTTTCCTTCGTAAAACATGCTCATGCCTCCCAGCGCGTCTCCTGAAAACAGCCGCCGTCGGCCAGATCAAACCAGCGGAAGACGCCGTCTTCAAAAACCATGCAGCTGTTTTGGGTGTTCTCCTTCGGAAGGGCGACGGAGCCGGGGTTCAGATAGAGGATCCCGCCCCGCCTTTCACAGACCGGAATGTGGATATGCCCGCTGATGAAGGCGTCCCCGGAACAGAGCCGCGGATGATCCTCGGGGGTGCAGACATGGCCGTGGGTGCAGAAGAGGGTGCGGTGTCCCCAAAGCAGCAGCGCCCAATCCGACAACAGGGGAAAGCCCAGCACGGTCTGGTCGATCTCCGCGTCGCAGTTGCCGCGCACGCCGAGTACCGGCACATCCAGCCCGGTCAGCATGGCGGTGACGGCTTTGGGCGCGTAGTCTCTCGGCAGATCGTTCCTCGGCCCGTGGTAGAGCACGTCGCCCAGCAGAAGCAGGCGCTCCGGCTGTTCCCGCCTGTGCAGCGCAAGCAGCTTTTCACACCAGTAGGCAGAGCCGTGGATGTCCGAGGCGATCAGCAGCTTCATGCCGTCTCTCCCGCGTCTTTGGCCAGCAGAGCCTCCGCCGCGGCGATGCGCTGGCAGAGGGCGAAGACCTCCATGCTGGTGCGCAGATCCACGATGGAGGGGAAGGAGGGGGCGATGCGGATGTTGTTGTCCAGCGGATCCTTGTGGTAGGGGAAGGCGGCCCCCGCCCCGGTGAGCTTCACACCCGCGTCGGCGCAGAGCTGCACGCAACGTTTGGCGGTGCCGGGCAGTCCGTCGTAGCTGATGAAGTAGCCGCCGTTGGGGTGGGTCCAGCTGCCGATCCCATAAGCGCTGAGACCGTTTTCCAGCATGGTCAGCGTAAAGTCAAACTTGGGCCGCAGGTAGTCGGCCTGCTTTTTCATGTGTGCCTTCACGCCCTCCACGCTCTTGAGATAGTGGACATGGCGCAGCTGGTTGATCTTGTCGTAGCCGATGGTCTGCACGCCCATCTGCTTGAGCAGAAAGTCCACGTTGTTTTTGCTTGCGGCAAAGACCGCCACGCCCGCGCCGGAGAAAGTGACCTTGCTGGTGGACATGAACTCATAGACCATGTCCTCGCTGCCAAACTCCCTGCACGCGTCAAAGATGTTGAGCAGCGGATCGTCCTTTTCCCGGAAGCCGTGCACCATGTAGGCGTTGTCCCAGAAAATGCGGAAGTCGTCCGCCGCGGGGCGCAGGGCGGCGAAGGCCCGGACGGTCTCGTCGGAGTAGGTGTAGCCCTGGGGGTTGGAGTACTTGGGCACACACCAGATGCCCTTAACGGAGGGGTCGGACTCCGCGTACTTTTTCACCAGCTCCATATCGGGGCCCGTGGGGCTCATGGGGATGTTGATCATCTCCACACCGAACTCCTCGCAGATGCGAAAGTGTCGGTCATAGCCGGGCACGGGGCAGAGGAAGCGCAGCTTTCCCTGCTGGCCCCATGGCTTGCTGCCGCCGTAGACGCCCAGCACCAGCGCCTTGATGAAGCAGTCGTACATCAGGCAGAGACTGGACTGACCGCCCATGATGACGTTCTGCATGGGCACGCCCAGAATCTCGCCGAAGAGTTCCTTGGCCTCGTCCACACCGGCCAGCTCCCCGTAGTTGCGCACATCGGTGCCCTTGCGGCTGTAGATCAGGTCGTAGGGGTTCTGGGCCAGCATATCCATGCTGAGATTGAGTTGGGTGGGGTCGGGCTTGCCGCGGGACATGTCGAGCTTGAGAGAGCAGGCCTTGACCTTTTCGTACTCCGGCATGAGCGTGTCGATCTCATGCTGCAGCTGCTCCCGGGTCATGTTGAGATAAGAGTTCATATTGGAAACCTCGCTTGATAAGATGAGTTAAAACCAGTATATGCAGAGATAAAGTCACCGGATCGAAAGCCGGTCACCTCGCTCAAAGGGCCGCGGACGCGAAGCCTTCGCCGGCAAACTGCCAGAGCTCCCGAAAGCCGCAGGATGCCGCCAGAGCCTCGGCCTCGTCAAAGCCGAAAGCCACATGTTCGGCCCGGTGCGCGTCGGAGCTGATGCAGATGCGCCCGCCCAGAGCGTTCAGATGCCGCAGCAGCTCGGGAGCGGGATAGGGCGCTGTGCGCCAGCCGCGGGAGATGGCGCCGGTGTTGATCTCAAAGATCTTGCCGGCATTGTTGAGCGTCTCCAGCGCGGCAAAGGCCGCGTCCCGGTAGGCGCGGGCGGCTGTGTCGTACAGAGGGCAGCGCTCGTTGAATTTGGTCAGCAAATCAAAGTGGCCCACGATATCTGCCTCTTCGATCTGAGCAATGGAAGCCACGCGGCGGTAGTACGCCTCCGCGGCCGCAGCCGCGCCGCCGAAGCTCTCCGCCAGGGCCTCGGCCTCCTCGGGCGTATTGTCCACAGAGAAGCCGCCCAGCAGATGGCAGGAGGCGATGACATAGTCGTAGGGGGCAAAGTTCCGCTCACCCTCCAGGTCGTACTCCAGCCCGCACCAGACCGGAAAACGCGCGCCGCAGACCTCGCGCAGGCGATGCATCTCCGCGATGAAATGCGGCTCGTTTTCTGCGGAGCAGCACCAGCCTTCCTGACCGGAAACGGGACAATGGAGCGAGATGCCGAGGGAGCCGAGACCCGCCGTCTGCGCGGCGAGAACCATGCGCTCCGGTGCATCCGCCCCATCGTCAAAGATTGTATGACAATGAAGATTCTGCCTGATCATGGGGACCACTCCGCTCGCTTTGAATAATGACTCATTTTATCCTGCCAAGCGGCGGCTGTCAATGCTTTCCTCGTGCTTTTCAGCCGGCGAGAGCCTTGTCGAAGGCAGCCTTGAACTGCTCCTTGATGATCTCCAGAGTGTCCCGGCGGCTCGCCTCATAGAGCTTCTCACCGTCAAGGTAGATGGTGGGCACGCGGTAATAGTCGCGGCTGTCGGCCAACTCCTTCTCCTGGTTCTCCTCGATCCAGCGGAGGGGAAGCTCAGCGTAGGCGGGATTTTCCTCCTGCAGTTCCTCCACGGCCATCCGGGCGTGGCGGCAGTAGGGGCAGCCGATCATATAAAAGATCTCCAGCTCTTTCATGGGCGTGTTCTCCTTTCTCTGTCTGAAAAGCCCGGGCGGTGAACCCGCCCGGACCTGCGACGGGCTATCAGTAGTTTTCGGCGTTGACCTCAAAGTAGGCCTGGGGATGGGCGCAGACGGGGCAGATCTCGGGAGCCTGCTCCCCGACCACGATGTGGCCGCAGTTGCGGCACTCCCACACCTTGACGCTGCTCTTCCTGAAGACCTCCTGGGTCTCCACGTTTTTCAGCAGCGCGCGGTAGCGCTCCTCATGGTGCTTCTCAATGGCGGCAACGCCCCGGAATTTGGCGGCAAGCTCGGGGAAGCCCTCTTTTTCGGCGGTGACGGCGAAGCCCTCATACATGTCG
>ONPY01000113.1 GCA_900319835.1 uncultured Eubacteriales bacterium
TAGATGGGACAAGAGGTTTGGACCGTTAGCTCAGTTGGTAGAGCAGCCGGCTCATAACCGGTCGGTCCGGGGTTCGAGTCCCTGACGGTCCACCAATTTGAACCGTCTTAATGATATATAGGGGAATAGCTCAGCTGGTAGAGCGGCGGTCTCCAAAACCGTAGGCCGAGGGTTCGAAGCCTTCTTCCCCTGCCAGAAATCGTCTTGAAATGTTTCGTTTCAAGACGATTTTTGCTTTTCTCGACTTCTTTTGCTTCTGGAAAGTTCATAAGAAAATCTTTGACGGCTACCGTGACCACAACGGGACTTCAAAATAGTGCAGGAATTGGGCAAGAACCTTCTTCCCAGGGCATCTTTTATGCATTTTTAGTTCTTGAAATCTCATTTATATACTGCTGCATGCGGTCTGCGCTCTCCCTCTGCATCCGGTCTGAGACGTGCCCATATACATCCAAAGTGAATGACGCGGACGCATGGCCCAGGTTCGTCTGCACAGTTTTTACATCATCTCCGTTCTGCAGGGAAATCACTGCAAAGGTGTGCCGCAGGTCGTGGACTCGCGCATCCGGAGCGCCTGCTTCCTCCGCCAGCTTTTTGAAATGCAGATACAGCCGCTTGGCAACGAGATAGCGCCCATCCTCATTGGTGAACACAAGGGCCTTCTTGTGCTCCGCCTCATTGTGCCATGCCTGCCAGTCATCCCCAGCGCGCATGCACTGCATGACCTGTTCCGTATACCTTTGTTTAAGTGTCTGCATCACGTAACGTGCCGGGCGCAGGACGCGCGACTTGCCGTTTTTGGTCGGTGTCAGCTGCGTTCCGCCTGCAGATTGCGGTCGGCGCTGGAGCTGCTTGTTGATCAGAATGGTGCCGTTGTGGAAATCCACGCAGTCCCAGGTGAGCCCCAGAGCTTCCGCCTCCCGCAGGCCGGTGAACAGGATCACCCGGAGTACGGTGCCGTAGATATCGTCGGACTGGGAGAGCCGGATAAACTCCTGAATCTCGTCGTCCGACAGCGGCTTGATCTCCGTCTTGTACACGCGGGGGAGTCTGGCTTTCGTGCAGGGGTTCTTCTTGATGAGGTCGATCTCCACCGCCTGCTGCATAGCAGCCCGAAAGACGATGTGGACATTCTTCACACTCTTGGCGGAAAGGCAGCGGCCATTGGAGTCCGGCTTCATGAGCGTGTTGTAGAAGAGCTGGACCTTCATGGGCGTGAGATCTTCCAGATAGACATTGCCCAGGGCAGGCGCGATATGCTTTTTGATCTGGGCTTTATAGCCTTTAAGGGTGGAGTAGCGCTTATCGACGGAGTACTCATTGACCCACATCTCCAGCCAGTCCTTGAGTTTCATCCTGCTGGGTTCGATATACTCATTTCTGGAAATCTCGGACATGATCTGGACAAGCTTCTCATGAACTTCCTTCTGCGTTTTTCCGTAGATGGATTTTCGGATCTGTTTTCCCGTTTCGGGGTCAAAGCCGAGGGAATAGCGGCCCTCCCAACGCCCGTCTGAGCGGTTGACGATGCTGCCTTCCCCATTGGCGCGCTTGTTTCTTTTTTTCTTGGACATGTTACCTCTCTTTCTGCAGATTCTGTGACCGGTCGGTCTAACCTAACGCTATTATATCAGGGCAAAGCTGCGCTGCAACTCTGCGATTGTCCTCTCTCCATGTGGAAAACACAGCCCCGCCGGAAGCCCGGCGGGGCTGCGCCTTAGGTTAGATCGCCTTCTGACGACCCAGCCAGTCGAGGAAGGGATCCCGCGGTACGATGATGCGCTTGCCGATCCGGATTGTGGGAAAGTCCTCCCGATGGAGCAGGATGTAGGCGTTGGCCCGGGAGATCCCCAGAATGCCGGAAACATCGTCCGCACTCAGGTTAAGGGGAAGCTCATCAAAGGACGAATAGACGGTTTTTTCTTTTTTCATTTTTACCTCCTGTTGATAACTGTTTTTATCGCGCGTCGCGGCTGCGCTCGCGCTGGCGTTTGAGAAGCTCGAGACCCTTGAGGATGTCCCGGCGGATCTCTTCATTGGTGTAGCGGGGCGGGAAGAAGCTGCGGAAATCCTCCCGCTTGAGCTTGATCTGCTCCTGCTGGTTGGGCTTCTCCTGCCGCATGAGCGCCTCGATGGCGGCGGCATCAAGCGTCCCGGCCTGAGCTGCCTTTTTCAGCTGGATTGCCTGGGCATGGGACGGCGTACACTGGTTGGTCTCCATGGCGGTGAGCAGCTGGCGCTGCTGCTCTTCCGAAAGATAGGACAGCTCCACCGCCGGATTGAAGGCGATGCGGCCCTCATCCACCTTGGCGAGAAGCTCCGGAATGAGACTCGTCAGGCGGATGTATCGGAATACCTGATCGCGGCTGTCATTTGCTGATTCTCCAACCAAAGCGGCAGAGTCGAACTTCGTCGCAACTTGCGACGAAGTTAAATCAGATCGTTTTCCTTGATTTCTTACGGCTTCCAACTTCATCTTATAGGCAAAAGCCTTTTCGCTGGGAAGGATGTGCTCGCGCTGAAGGTTGGCGTCCACCATGGTGATCACGGCCTCGTCATCAGTCATCTCCCGGATGACCACCGGCATATCCTCCATCCCCAGAGCCTGACATGCGGCAAGACGCCGATGGCCGGACACCAGCTCGTAGCCGCCATCCTCCATCGGCCGGGCCAGACCGGGGGAGAGGACGCCCACCTTGCGGATGCTCTCCACGATCCGCTCCATCTCCTCGTTGTTCTGTACCTTGAAGGGGGTGATCCTTGAAGGGGCGAAGCTCGGCCAGCGGAATCCGCTGCACCTTTTCGAGCTGCGCTTCGTCCCGTTCCTGCTGGGTGGTGAACAGCTCGTCCACGCTGGTGAGTAAACTGCTTGCGCTTCGTTTCATATTTCTTTTACATGACCTCTCTTTCTTTCCTTGGTTTTCTCCGGCCGGTACAGCTCCCGCCGCATGGCGAGTTCCGCCCGGAGTTTGTCCTGAATCTCTTCCTGACTGTCCAGCACACCCTGGGCAGTCTTTCGTTCTTTCCGCAGGGCTTTCAGCTGGGCGGTACAATCGTCCCGCCGGATTTTCAACAACTCCAGCTCCGCCGGATCCTGGCAGCGCCGCATGCGGTTATAGAGCTTGTCCCGCCGGACGCTTACGGTATGGATCTCGCGATCTGTGCGGCGGATGAAGTTTTCCACAGCGGGGATGCTGTCCAGATTATGCCGGACCAGGAGCTTTGCCTGGGCGGAGTAGCGATCCATGCGGCGGACTGCCTCCCGCATCTCCGGCGACAGAGGACGGTGGGGCTTGTCCCTGGGCAGGTAGCCCAGCAGATAGCAGTAGTGCAGATACAGCGCCCGTAGGCCGGTGGCTTTTTTCACGCCTCGGATGCTGCCGCTGAGATGCATCTGCCGGGGCCGACTCTCCTTCATCCGCGCCTGCTCCTGCCAGAAGGCCCGGTTCCCCTGAAAGCGCTGAGGGCTGGAGTCCGAGCAGATCCTCTCCATGATGGACTTGTTGTCGTAGCCCTCGCCCAGCCGCGCCATGCGTACAGGCTTCTGGCTGTCGACGGAGCGGATGGTGAAGTACTTGCGCTTCTTGTCCAGAGACACCACATAACCCTTGGCGCGCATGATGGCGTCAAAGTCCCGCGCCGTCCGCGCAATGGCTGCCGCCTCGTCAATGGCCTCCCGCATGAGATTGTAGCGGGTGGGCTCACCGTTTCGCTCGGCAAAGTAGATGGCCCGCGGCGTCTTCCCGCCGGGGTTCTGAATAACCGAGAGCCCGTACTCGACACACAGCTCGTCCGACAGGCGGCGGAGTTCATAGTAGGCCCGCTTGCTGCAGTTGAACTTCTTGCCGTCCCACATGTTCACCGAGTTGATGACCAGATGGTTGTGGTAGGTGCCGGTGTTGAAGTGGGTGGCGACCAGCACCTGGTGGCCGTCGCCCCACATGCGCCTGGCCAGCTCCACACCCAGTTGATGGCAGAGCCCCGGCGTGACCTCACCGGGCTTAAAGCTCTGGTAAGCGTGATAGGCTACGTTCCCATCGGTCTTGCCGAAGCGGGACTGCACGGCCTGCATCTCCCGGAAAGCGCTGCCGACGGTGCAGTTGACGCCGGTGACGTACAGGGTCTTCTCCTCACCCTGCTCGGTCTTCTCGGCATTGGCCGCGTAGTGGAGCACGGTCCTCAGATCGGTGTACTCGGTCTTGGCAGGGTTCCGGGCGTAGTCCACCACCCGGCGCAGGCTGTTCTTAATGGGCCAGATCTTCGTAACTGCCATCGTCACCGCCTGCGGTGCAGACGCGGTAGAACTGCTCCGTCAGTGCATCAAACTGCCGCTCGATCCAGTCGGGATCCTGATGCTGGTACTCACTCCGTAGCCGAAGGAGGCCGCGGTAGAGGGTGTACAGCTCGTCCATGGGCAGGGGCTGCAGCTTCTTGCCCAGACCCACGGTGCGAAGATAAGCCGAGAGGCTCATGCGGCAGATCCGGGCGTTGCGCTGCAGCCGCCGCTTCTCGCCTTCGGTCACGCGGATTTGAATGGGGATTTCTCTTGTTCTGTGCAAATGCTTTTTCCTTTCTAATTTGGGGTTCTAGGGGCAGCGCCCCTTGCGGTGTGTACCGCTCCGGCTTTGTCAGTACAAAGCCTATGCTCGTTAAACCTCCGGACAGGCATCCTCTGTAATGCCAGGCTCACCCGGCAGCTTTTCGAACGCTTCTTTGGGGTTGGTCTCGCCCGGGAGCCACTCCGCATAGATGAGGCGGCCGCGCTCTCCGTCCCCGACAGCCCGGATCTCCAGATCCACAATGGCGCCGATGGGAATGTCCATGAAGCCCATATACGGGACGCCGGTGGGGTTCTGCTGAAAGACCGGGGTGATGATCTTGTCCCCGCGGTCCAGGGTGAGGTAGACGAACATGCAGTGTCCGCCCCAGCGCTTGCAGTCGAGACGGCCGCAGGCAGCACCGAAGTCGCTTCCCTTGAGTATGCGGTAGGGGGAGGTGTCAAAGCCGAGAGCGGCAAACTGCCGCTTGGTGTAGGCGTGAAAACCCATTGAATTCCTCCTTTCTTTTACTGACTGACAGAGCTGCCTGCCGTCAGCTCCTGATGCAGGGCATCCAGCAGCTTCCGGCTCTCCGCGCCGTTGAGGGTGATGCCCTTGCTGGGCTCGCCTTCCTTCCAGCGGCGGATGTCGATCTGCGGCGGCATGAAGCCCTAGCGGACGATGTTCAGCTCCTTGGTGGTGCCGCTCTCATGTCCGCCGAGGACGGCGATCTTGCGTACGAGTTCATAGGTTTTTGCCATGTGTGTTTTCTCCTTTCTAATTTCAAATGATAAGTGTGACGGTTATGACGGCTGTGACGGCGCTGACTATATATCCGGATTGCCGTCATGGCCGTCACTGCTGTCACGAGTGAAGTGCAGCAGGCGGCTCTGGCCGGTGCGCCTGCTGCGGTAACGGATGCCCGCCGGCCGAAGGACCTCTTCGGCGTAGCGGGCCAGGTACTTGGTGACGACGTTGCCGGGCGTCTCGCGATCGCCCAGTGCGGCCAGCAGCTCGGTTGCCGTGCCGGTCCACTCCCGGCGATCCTTCAAAAAAGCGACCAGCCGGAACAGCACCGGCGGGATCTGTTCCCGAAAGATCTCCTCACTGCCGCTGCGCTCCACCAGATGCCAGGTCAGGTTCTCAAAGCGCAGGTGCAGCTGCTGATCGTCCACATCCCGCCCGGTGACCAGAAGGGTGGCGGTATTGGAGCCGCGCAGGCGCTGGAGCACCATGTTGGTGTCCGCCGCCCCGGTGATGCCCGTGGAGCCGGAGAGCTGGTTGAAGGGATCACTGCTGTCCTGCTGCTTGCGCAGATGGTGCACCAGAACAATGGCAATCTTCTGGCTGTCGGCCAGATCCTTCAGGGCGGACATGTCGTCGTAGTCTGCCGAGTACAGCCCGTTCTTCCCGGCGGCGCTGCGGGAGTCCCGGGCCTTTTGCAGGGTGTCGATGATGACCAGCCTCGTCTCCGGGTAATCGCGCAGAGCCTGCAGGATCTGCTCCTCCAGCCCGCTGCCCAGCTTTCCGCAGGCGGTGGCAAAGCGCAAGCCCGCGGGCGCCTCGTCGGTCAGGCGGTAGAGCCGGTTCTGGATGCGGCCCATGGTGTCCTCCAGGCAGAGGTAGAGCACGTCGCAGCGGTGGGTGGCCATGCCCCAGAGCGGATCCCCGCGCGCCACCTGTAGACCCAGCCAGAGCATGAGCCAGCTTTTGCCAATCTTGCTGGAGCCGCCCAGCAGGGTCACGCCCATGGGGATAAGCCCGTCCGCGATGAAGGCGGTCTTCTCCAGCGGCGTGGAGAGCAGCGTGTCGGCGTCCACCACTCTCAGCTTCTCTGTGACCCTCATCCGAAACCACTCCAATCCTCCCAGTGGGAGCAGGTTTTGTTCATAGCTTCACATTCCTCCTTTCTGCTATGAATTGGTTTGATGACTGCTGTCGTTCTTCCCGGATGCCGTTCCTGCCCCGTCGCTACTGCGGCGTTTTGCTCCTTTGGTGCGCTCACTGCTTTTCGGCAGGTCCCTGCACACTTCGCGGGGAGCATATCCCATCCGGACGATCATTCAATAGTGATATAGATTTCAACGCCTGATCAGTCGTGAAACTATCATAGTTGCTTGGCAAGTAACTTTCTATACCAGGATCTGACCAAAAAATTAGAGTGAAATCACTGAATTAGTACATAAATCAATATGTTTTCCGAAGAATAAAGAACTTCTCTCGAAAGTTGCCTCTGGAAAACTGGTCAGATTTTGACCATTTGGGCTTCTGCACTTGAAAAAATTTTGATTATGACTGTCCTTTTTGAGATCAGATTTCTCTGGGCACTACCTTCGCATTTATGATAGCAAGCGGTTTAGACGATTAACATGTCAGGATTTGAGATGAAAAAAACGAGCAAAGAAAAGGAAAAGTACTGAAATCGCTTAGAACTATCAGATACTGTGCATGTTTTCTTGAATATGACCTAAAAGGATCTCTCATTTTTTGAGAGATTGTCTCTTTAGAAAAGATTTTTCTTTCAGTGCCCACGTCGAAATAATCATAGTAAGCAGTTTGAGCAATTAGTCTGCCGAGTATAGCCCCTTCTTCCCGGCAGCGTTGCGGGAGTCCCGGGCTTTCTGCAGGGTATCGATGATGACCAGCCTCGTCTCCGGGTAGCTGCACATTCCTCCTTTCTGCTATGAATTGGTTTGATGACTGTTGTCGTTCTTCCCGGATGCCGTTCCTGCCCCGTCACTACTGCGGCGTTTTGCTCCTTTGGTGCGCTCACTGCTTTTCGGCAGGTCCCGGCACACTTCTCGGGGAGCATATCCCACCCGGACGATCATTCAATTGTGGAATAGGCAAAGACACCTCCAATACTCTATTGCACACTTTTTTTCGATATTGGTAATACTACTTAAAGAATTTAAGGGGATTTTTTTCGGACCGAAAACTACTCTCACTATTCTATTGCACACTATTTTTGCAAAACGTCTGGGTTGGTTTGAAAAATTGTAGTTTTTTCTTTGGCTACACAGCTTTTCTTTTCTATTTCAAATTGTATTTCTGAGGAGGTTTTCTGTACCCCTCCCACTAAGTACAGAAAAATGGCGCTTTTTTGAGGTACATTTCATAGAAAGTTTACAGTTATGATGAAATTTTTATTGGGTTGAGGTTGTCCGCTCTCAGTACCTGAGAATCATCACGAACACCCCTTCACTAAGTACAGAAAAAATGCCGGTTTTGCAGGGCGCGTTCACAGAATATTTACAATTAAGGCGAAATGTTTTTTGAGCTTGAGGTTGTCTGCCCTCATTACCTAGGCAGTGGCAAACGCCGATTTACAACCAAAGAGAGATCTTTATATGTTTTTTTCTGTGAACGACAGAATAGAAGCACTGAAGAGGCACTGAAGAGGATATTCCGAATAGAAAAAGGTCTGATCCCGAAAGACCAGACCTTCTGTACTTTGAACTTTTGGGAATCCAATCAAGCGTAAATCAAATCCCGATGGATGACCTCAGTCACCCGGTCCCGGATGCTGTTCATCTGCCGCACCCACTCCATCTGGTTTTCTGCCTTGAGCTTTTCTGTGACGCCTTCCCTTGGCGCCATTTGCTCCATCAGCAAATCGAGCATTTTCTCTGCCTGTTTGTCGATTTCTTCAAGATGAGCATTGAGCGACCCACTGAGCAGCATTCCGGTATAGATGGGTTCCCTATGCTGTTGCAGATACCGCTTCCGCCTTCGCCCCCAAACGCCAATTTTCGGCTCGGGCGGCGGGGTCAGGTCGGGGATGAGATAGTCGCCCTCCCAATGATAGGTGCCGCCAAGCTGTTCAAACAGTGACTTCATTGCAGACTCCTTTCCGGCTGTTCGCCTTCGCTTTTCCGTTTGTCTTGCGCTGTTTCTGCCAGATTTCCAAAAGCTGAAGGATCGTCTCCTCCATGCGTTCGGGCGTATAGGAACGCGGGAAATAGGTTTCGATCTTGTCCATCGGG
>ONPY01000112.1:0-2919 GCA_900319835.1 uncultured Eubacteriales bacterium
CTCGCCGCCTGCGGCAGTGCATCCGCCTCCTCGCAGGACGCGCCCGCAAAGACGCAGACCGAGACACAGGCTCCCGCTGAGACAGAGGCACAGCCCGTTTCTGTTCCTGCCAGTGAGCTCTCCGATATCGATGCCCAGCTCAAGCTCATCCATGAAAACATGGATAAGCTGCAGCAGCCGACAGGGGAGTTGCCCTGGTTCTATGCTGTGACCGATCTGGATCACGACGGCTGTCTGGAACTGATCGCGGCATCCCAGCATCCCTCTGACCGCTCCACAAACCTGAAGCTCTGGGAAGTCAGCGCTGACCGCAAGGCGCTGGCGGAGTGCAAGGTCCAGAAGGACGAGGAGGAGTCCTTCCCCGACATCATGACCGACAGCGTGGATCATGACCGACAGCGTGGACACCTTCCATGTAACTGAGAATGATACCTGGAACTACCTGTTCTATGACAATATCGTGCTGTCCGATACGGACGTCTACACCAGCAAGAGCGCCTTCCACATGAAGGACGGCGTGATGAGTTATAAGGCATTTGCTGTTGAGCACACGGTGGTTGAAAATGGCACCCGCAAGACCACCCACACGGACGCTGACGGCAACGAGATCACCCCCGAGGAGTACAACGCTTCCGGCGTGCGCGCATTTGAGGGCGCCGAGAGAAGAAGCACCAGCTTTGAGTGGCTGACTGCGGAGGACGCAAAGGACATCATCCGGCTGACCGACAGCTACGCGGTGTTCATGGGCGTGAAGAAGGCCACGGAGAACTTCCCCGTGCCGAAGCCCGCTGCGCTTCAGGCTCCCGAGGCCTCCGCCGCCCCGGCACCCAGCGCGGCGCCGACCGCGACCCCAGCGCCCACGCCTGTCCCGACGCCTGTCCCGCAGCCGATGTATCTGGAGATCACCAAGAACCCGACCAATGAGCCCGGAAAGAAATTGGGCAGCACGGCACTTTTCGTTGCCTGCGCCAATGTCTTTGATTCCCTCAGATGGACGATGGTCTCGCCTCAGGGAGTTGAGTACACGCCGGAGCAGTTTGCGGGCATTTATCCCGCCGTTTCCGTCTCCGGATATTACGGTACGACACTCAGCATCGGAAACCTGATCTGGGATATCGGCGGCTGGGGGGCCTACTGCACCTTCTATTACCAGGGGCAGACTGCCCGCACCAGCACGGCCTATGTGTATGTATCGGCGTCGCCCAGCCCGACCCCACAGCCAATCTCTGGCACCAGCTACGGCAGCGTCTTTGATATTAAGTACAGCTACGTCACGATCTGGCTGGACGAGGGCTTCAGTGTTCTTGCCGAGTGGGACAAAGTGGAAGTAAACGGCGATATTTACTCAGGTGCGCCGGCAACTGTCTACTGGGATGGCTCCAAGGACAACGTGACCTACTGTGTTATCCAGGGCAGCCAGCCTGCGCCCCAGCCAACCTATGGCTCCATGAGCGGCTATGCCCATGAGGGCGGCGGCGGATTTGCCATCGACCTGGCCAATGGCGCCCAGGTGTACGTGGACGCCTGGAAATGCTCGGTCAAAGGCAATTTCTACGACGGCTGCTCATGCAACGTCTATTACACGGATTATCCCAGCTCGGAGAACATCTACCAGGTGGATATTTTCGGCGACATGGGCCTGATCATCCCCGATCAGGGCGGCTGGGCCGGTTCCCAGTACTACGAGAATGAGGGATATCCGGCACAGGGCACATACGGCTATGAGACCGGAAATGTTGTCGGTGATGGCTATGCCACGCACACCTCCTACAACGCAGACGGCAGCACCTATGAGGCTTTCTGGTGCCCTGACTGCGGCGCTGAGGTCTCCCTCGCCATGGAGAACTGCCCGAACTGTGGAAGGTATTTCGGCTGATCGCAAGCAGTGTGTGACGCTTGTGTGACAGATGCTGTGTTATTCTGTACACGCAAACAAGAAAACACGAAATGGAGGAAACCCAAATGGAAATGAATAAAATGGCAATGAACGATGAGCAGATGGGCGAAGTGACCGGCGGCTCCATTCTCCCGTACCGCGTGCAGCCCGGCGACAGCTTGGACGAGATCGCGAAGAAATACCATGTGACGAAGGATCAGCTGATCAAGTGGAACCACATCCAGGATCCCTCCATGCTGACCGTCGGACAGCAGTTGAAGATCAAATTCTGATTCCCAAAGGAAAAGGCGTGGGGCTCTCGGGCCTCACGCCTTTGTCTGTCCATGGAAAGATTTGCGGCACGCAGGAAAAAATACTGGACAATTGTTGGACGCGTGGTGTTATAATGCAAATGGAAAAGTCCGTGATCGGATCGCACAACTACAGGAGGGAATAGCAATGCGAAAACTGTTATCACTCATTTTGGTTATGACAATGGTTCTCAGCCTGTGCTGCTTCGGTTCAGCCTATGCCGAAGAGGAGAAGCCTGAAACCAAGGAGCGGGCGGAGACTGTGGAAGCGGCGCCTGAAGAAAAGACCGAAGAAGCGCCGGCGCCCGAAGCGGCAAAGGAAGCTGACGCCGAGGAAGAAAAGACGGTTGACGCGGCTGACATAGAAGCCGGAGAAAAAGAGGACGCCGAAAAGGCGGAAGAGGAAACCAAAGAGGAGCCTGAGGAAGAGGGCACCGAGGACATCTTTGCCGACTGGAACAAGGACGCGCCCGCGCTGAAAGTGCTGACAGAATATGTGGAAGCCGTCACCGACGAGGACTCCCCGGATTTCATTCCTGTCGCGGATCGGATCGCGGTCTTTGATATGGACGGTACGCTCTATGGCGAGCTGTTCCCGACCTATCTGGAATACTATATGCTGGCCTGGCGGATCCTGAAGGACGAGTCCATTTTGCCCGACAGCGAGATGCTGTCCCTGGGGCGTGAGCTGCGGGAGTCTGTCATCACCCATGAGTTTGCCTCCGATATGCC
>ONPY01000112.1:2943-8654 GCA_900319835.1 uncultured Eubacteriales bacterium
GTCAACTCCATCCTGGTGCGGGATGTGGACGGCTTTGAGGGCATGACCTATGCCACGGCCTTCTATACCCCTATGCTCGAGGTTATTGATTATCTGCAGGAGAATGATTTTGAGGTCTACGTCTGCAGCGGCAGCGACCGCTTTATCTGCCGCAACCTGCTGGAGGGCATGATCGATATTCCTTACGCCAATATCATCGGCATGGACGTGGGCTACGAGGCCACTGGCCAGGGCGATACCGACGGTCTGGATTACGTTTTCAAGGCCGGGGACGAGGTCGTGCGCACGGACAAGCTCATCATCAAGAACCTGAAAATGAACAAGGTGCTGCAGATTGTACAGGATATTGGCCAGAAGCCGGTGCTCTCCTTTGGCAACAGCAGCGGCGACGTGAGCATGCACATGTATACCATCAGCAACAACCCCTACCGCAGTGCCGCCTTCATGCTGATCGCTGACGACGAAGTGCGCGACTATGGCAATGAAGAGAAGGTCGCTCCCCTCAAGCAGAAATGGGAGGAGAGCGGCTTCAACGTGATCTCCATGAAGAACGATTTCCGCACCATCTACGGGGATAACGTGAAGAAGACCGGCAGCTTCCACTGGGCGGAGGAGCTGGCGGAGGACCGCATCCCGGTGGAGAAATCCCCGGAGTGGGTCAGTGCCCTTGGCGAGAAGGAGAACGCGGAACAGCTCTTTGTTGTGGCGGGTGTCGGAGAGACGACGGCCATGGTCTCCCTTCACCAGAAGGACGCAAAGGGCGAGTGGAGGGAATTGCTGACCACGCCCGGTTACATCGGAAAAAACGGCCTTGGCAAGGAGGCCGAGGGAGACGGCAAGACCCCCGTGGGCACCTTCTCCTTCAATAAGGCTTTCGGTATTGCCGAGGATCCCGGCTGCGCCATCGAGTACCACAAGGTCGACAAGAACGACTACTGGTCCGGCGACCAGCGCAAGGGCTATGCCTATAACGAGCTGGTCAGCATCAAGGATCTGCCGGATCTGAACACCGGGGACAGCGAACATATTATCGACTATTCCTATGAATACCAGTACTGCCTGAACATCAGCTACAACGAGGACGGGACGCCCGGCCTCGGCTCAGCGATCTTTCTGCATTGCCTTGGCGCCTTCAAGCCCTACACCGGCGGCTGCATTGCGATCCCCAAGGATCAGATGCTCCGAATGATGCAGATGGTCAGCCCTGACTGCGTGGTCGTGATCGATTCCCTGGCCAACATCAGCCCAGAGACTTGGAACGACCTGGGCCTGGGTGAGATCGAGGCTGCCGAACCCGAGGAAGCAGGAGAGCCCATTGAGGCACCCGCCGAGACTGCAGAGGAGGCAGCTGTAGACGTCGACTACGGCGAATCCAAGCTCTTCACTGAGAAATCAATGGATCGCGCGATCAACATGATTCTGGAGGAGTTCAACACCTGGCAGGGCTGCGAGATGCACAGCATCCGCTTTGCCGGGGATGAATGCAACAGCGAAGAAAACCTGAAGTGGCTCAATTCGCTGGACAGCGAACACGAGTTTACCGAGTGCATCGAATTTATCAGTGAGTTCCACTCTCCACTGGAGCAGATCGGCGCATGGGAACCGGATACCGAGTACACCGGCTGGCAGTGGTGGCTGGGAGCCGAGGCCGACGGAGACTGGGAGCTTGTCACCTGGGGCTACTGAGCCGGAGCGGTCCGATACAAAAGAATCAAATAAACTGCCCGTGGCCGGAGATAATCTCCGCCGCGGGCTTTTTGCGTCCTGTGATATGATTGTCAGATGGAAGTTTTAATCAGATAATAGTATGACAGAGAATCGGTGCAGCGGCTGCATGCCCCTTTACTGGACATTTGTTGGACAGGGGGGGTTATAAATGACTTGTTGGAAAACGCATGAAGGATCCTCCGGCTACCGTACCGTTGCGAGCGGAAGCCGGATCGGGATAGGAGAAAACGGTATGGATCGAAACCAGATCATCCAAAACAGCATCGTATCCGATATGTCGGAAGGGGTCATGACCATCCGCTTCAACGGTGTGATCGAGCAGGTCAACGACGCCGCTCTCGCGATTCTGGAGAAAAAAGAAGAGGAATTGACCGGCAATACCTTCCTGTGCGCTTTCTTTGGCAGCGAGGAAAACGACGCCTTTATCCAGTGCGTGCTCGACGCTGTCTATGAGAAGGGAAAACGCAAGGAAAATTATGTCCCGTATCAGACCACGCAGGGCGTCAAGCAGCTGCGCGTGGTCTCCTCCTGCCTGCACGAACGGGGAGAGATGATCGGGGTGCTCCTGGTCATCAGCGACATTACAGAACTGACGGAGATGCGCGATGCCGTGCGCGCCATGGAGAAGATCCAGGATCTCAACCGCCAGCTTGAGCTGCGCAACCGCGTCCTCCAGGAGACCTTCGGCAGATACCTTTCAGACGATGTGGTCAAGGAGATCCTGGAATCGCCCGGGGGATGGAAGCTCGGCGGACAGCGGCAGAAACTCACTGTCCTGATGAGTGATCTGCGGGGCTTTACGGCTATGTCGGAGCGGATGAAGCCGCAGGATCTGATCAATATGTTAAACCACTATTTTGGTGAGATGTACGAGGAGATCGAGCGTTACCGCGGCACACTGATCGAGTTTATGGGCGACGGTATGCTGGTGGTTTTCGGCGCCCCGACCTGGAGAGAAAACCACGCCTCGGACGCGGTGGCGGCGGCTGTTGGCATGCAGAAGCGCATGGAGGCGGTCAATCGCTGGAATCTGAAGCACGGCTACGAGGAGCTGGCCATGGGCATCGGCATCAACAGCGACGAGATGATCCTTGGCAACATCGGCTCGGAGAAACGCACCAAATACGGCGTGCTGGGCGCCGCAGTCAACCTGGCCGGGCGCATCGAGAGCTATACCACCGGCGGACAGATCCTGATTTCACCGGGTACACGCGAAGCGGTCAGGGAAGAGCTGAACGTGCGGCAGACGCTCTCGGTATCCCCCAAGGGAGTGGGCGGAGAAATCCTCCTCTCCGATATTGCGGGGATTGGAGCGCCTTATAATCTGCGGCTGAATGTAAAGGACGAGGCGCTGACAACTCTGCCCGCCCCGGTCCCCGTCCGCTTTGCCCGCGTGGAGGGAAAGCACACGGAGGATTCCTGGCTGGAAGGAAGCATCACGGCGGCGTCGGAGGACGAGGCGCTGCTGGACACCGGCGAGGCGCTCTCGGCGCTGGACAACCTGCTCCTCAAGATCGGCGGGAATCTGTACGCCAAGGTCACGCAGGTGGAGCAGGGGAGCTGCCGGATTACCTTTACGGCAAAGCCACCGTGCTTTGCCGAATGGTTTGAGCAGCTCATCCAGGATAACACGGCCGACGGAGAAGGCGGCGAAGCGTCTGACTTTACGCTGACTGTACTGGGCACGCGCGGCTCCATGGCGGTCTGGGGACCGGAGTATTCGGAATACGGCGGCTCTACCTCCTGCTATCTGGTTCAGGCGGGGAAGGAGAGCATCTTTCTGGACGCCGGGAGCGGCCTGCTTTCTGCGCCGGGCGTCTTTCCAAAGCCGCCGGCCATCCTCCTGAGCCACTTGCATCTGGACCATGTGATCGGACTTGGCATGTTTCCCAGGCTGTCGCAGAAGGGGAAAGAATGCAGCCTGTATGTTCCGTTCTGTGAGGACGGACAGCAGGCGAAGGCGGAGATCAACAGGCTGTTCGCTCCACCCTTCTGGCCGGTGACGCTGGATAAACTGGGGGCCGACCTGCATATCCTGCCGGTGACGGAGAGCTTCCACATCGGCGAGGTGCAGGTGGAGACCATGCCGGGCAGCCACCCCGGCGGCAGTGTTGTCTACAAGCTCAGCTACAAGGGCAGATCCATCGTCTATGCCACGGACTACGAACACGGGGAAACGACCGACGAGAAGCTCGCCGCTTTCTCAAAAAACGCGGATCTTCTGCTGTACGACGCGCAGTTTGAGGAAGAGGAGTATGCACACAAAAAGGGCTTCGGACATTCCACAGCCCAAAGAGGAATGAAGCTGCTGGAGCAGGCCGGCGTCCGCCGCCTCCTGTTTGTTCATCACGACACGCAGTGCTCGGACCGTGTCCTCCGCCAGCGGGAGGCTGAATGGAAGTCTGACCGTATCGCCTATGCGAAGGAAGGACAGCTCCTGATCCTGTAAAAAAAATCCTCCAAGGGACGAGCACACACTCGTCCCCTGAGGGATTCAGACTGTAGACAAAGTACCCATAGGGAGTGTAGAAGCACTTTCTATGGGTACTTTGCTACCTACGCATGCCTAAATCTCAAAAAGTCAGCTAAATAGCGGTGGAAAACCCGCCCAATTCCCTCGCTGTTTCACCTCATCTTGGACCTCTTTTCCGAGTTTTCCAGCATCTACGCAGTAACCCCGCTTTCGGCTTGAGCCAAAAGCGGGGTTGTCTACGGTCTGAACAGATCTCCGAAAGGAGAGCTGTTTTTTGTGATCGTTATTAACTGGATTCTTATAGGAATTATTTTAACCGCAAATCCAAGTAGACACTAAAGTCGGATGTATCAATTGCTTCTTTGCCATCATCAAATACTCTCTTTGCTGGACCACCTTTTAAGGTTGCCGTCGCATGATCAATCTTTTTAGAACGGATTAAAGACAACACATCCTTGCCTATATGTGAAGGCCGTTGTCGCTTCTCACGTGACAGATATAGTATTGACCCCATAATCGGCCTGCTCTATCGGGAAGAAAGCGCCAGCCTTGAGATGAAGGACCTAAAGTGTAACATTGAAGCGAAAAAAGCTGTGCTTCGCAGGAGGCATAAATGTCTTCCAAAGTTTTGAAACAGCGGAATAATCGTGCTCAACCGGAAGGAGGAAGCGACTGACTTCATGCGCTCGAGTAGGCAAACGATCCGCATTCCATTTTATATATAAGAGTTAACAAATTCTTCACAGAAGAATTAGCACTCACTCTTGACGAGTGCTAACAAAAGTGCTATAACATACTTGCAAGAAGGAAAGAGATCCGGAACTCAGGTTCCGGGGTTTCCTCATCTCCCCTTGCGGCATATACCACAGCAACAGCCCTGAACAGCATCCAGGAGCGAAAATAAAAGGAGGTTTGACTTATGTTGTACATGCCTGGTATTTTTGGTGAGGATCTGATGGATCGTTGGTTCGACGACATGGACCGTGAATTCGCCCGGATGGAGAAGCCGCTCTACGGTCACAACGCGAAGAACCTGATGAAGACGGATGTGCGGGAGCACGATGACGGCTATGAAGTGGATATCGAGCTGCCCGGCTTCCACAAAGATGAATGAGCCGCAGCTTCTATGTGGGCGAGGAGCTCACGGAAGAGGATATCAAGGCCAAACTGGAGCACGGTGTCCTGTCGCTGCAGATCCCAAAGAAGGAAGCAAAGCCGCAGCTGCCTGAAAAGAAGTACATCGCCATCGAAGGCTGATCGATCTCTTGACAGCTCCCCACCGATTCCGGTGGGGAGTTTGCTTTCAGGAAGGGAGTTGTGAATCATGATGACAAGAAAAGTTATATCTGTAATCCTCGGTGTTCTGATGATCATCGCTGGCGTGTATTGCTTCTGCACGCCCGTGGCGACGTCCGCTGTGATCCCCTTTGTTCTGGGAATCGTCATGATCGGTGACGGTATCGGGCGTATCGTTACCTGGTTCGATATCCGGGATATCGTGCGGCAGAGT
>ONPY01000111.1 GCA_900319835.1 uncultured Eubacteriales bacterium
GGAATCGACCGTGTTGTACAGCTGCTGGAAAAGGTTGCCAATCAGAAGGGGGATGGAGAAGCGGATCAGATGCCGGGGAATGCTGCCCGTCGTCATGTCTGTATCTCCCTGCCGGAGAAGGGATGCCACGTTTTCCACCTCACAATCTGAAAAGAATATGGAAAGTATAAAAGGAAACGGGCCGCTTGTCAACGCCCGAAGCCTTGAAAAATGGGCATTTTTAACACAGGTGTGAGCTCTGCCGCAAGGGATGGAGAAACGGAAAAGGGACTATATTAACTTGATATTTTGTGCTATACTGTAAAAAGGACTGGAGACCAAGTCCGTTTCACCCACGCCGGAGGCTCCGGCGCCAGGTTGCTGCTTCAGCCCAAAACTGTACGAGGAGGAGACGATCTATGTCCAATATCAGCGATCTCAGCCGGGACCAGTGGATGCTGAGAGGCCCGCTGGCCAAACGCGGCTATGACTGGTGGTGGCATTCCTTTACCGCAGAGAACACGCAGTCCGGCGAAACCAAACCCTTTTATGTGGAATTCTTTACCTGCAATCCCCATAAGGCCCCGGACGAGCCGCGCATTGTCTGGAACCTGGACAAGAAAACGCGCGGCAAGAAAAAGCCCTCCTACCTGATGGTCAATGCCGGATTCTGGGGGGAGGAGAAGGGGCAGCTGCACCGCTTCTTTGCCTGGAAGGATGTGCACGTTCACGCCGACGCGCCCTATGAGATCAGCGCGGCGGACTGCTTCTGCAGCGAGACACACACCCGCGGCAGTATCACGGTTTCCAAGGACGACGCCTGGCTGCACCCCGAGTGGATGAGCGATGCGGGCAGCATCTCCTGGGACCTGACCATCGACAAAGAGGTGGCCTTCCATGTGGGCTATGGGGCAAGCAAGTTTTTCCGGGATCTCAACGCCTTTGAGATGTTCTGGCACGCCGAGGGCATGAAGACCAAGTACGCCGGGGAGATCACGCTCAACGGCGTCAAGTACCGCGTCCGGCCCGAGACCTGCTACGGCTATGCCGACAAGAACTGGGGCGGGGACTTCACCAGCCCCTGGGTATGGCTCTCCTCCAACAATCTGGTGAGCAAAAAAACCGGCAAGCGCCTGGAAAACAGCGTCTTTGACATCGGCGGCGGCAGACCCAAGGTCTTCGGCCTGGCCCTGGACCGCAAGCTCCTGGGCGCCTTCTGGTACGAGGGGAAGAACTACGAGTTCAACTTCTCCAAGTTCTGGACGCTCTCGGGTACGAAGTTCGACTGCGAGGAGACCGAGGATGAGATCCACTGGCATGTGGTGCAGACGACGGCCACGGCCAAGCTAGACACCGTGATCCGCTGCAAAAAGAAGGACATGCTGAACATCAACTATGAAGCGCCCACCGGCCTCAAGCGCCACAACCGGCTCTGGAACGGCGGCAACGGCACCGGCGTTTTGAAGCTCTACAAGCGGCGCTTCGGCAGGGACATTCTGATCGATGAGATTCTGGCCGAAAACATCGGCTGCGAATACGGCGAGTACGACCGATAGGAGGCGCGCCATGATCGAGAACAAAAGCATCGTGCTGACCGGGGCCAGCTCCGGCATCGGCTATGAGGTCTTAAAGCTCCTGGCCAAGGGCCGGGGCAACCGCATCCTCGCAGTGGCGCGGCATGTGGATCAGCTGAAGGGCTTTGCCGAAAACGTCACGCCCTTTGCCTGCGATATCAGCACTAGGGAGGGAGTGGACCGCGTTTTTGAAAAGGCGGAGGAGCTCTACGGCAAGATCGATCTCTTCTACGCAAACGCAGGCTTCCCCTACTACGAGGAGTTTAACTACACCGACTGGGACCGCGTGGACGCGATGTTCCGCACCAACACCATCTCACCCATCTACACCTATGCCAAGTACATCCGGCACTTGAACGGGCGGGAGGGCATTCTGGCCTATACTGTCAGCGCCATCGGAGAGATGGCCATGCCGGGCTACGCGGTGTACTCGGCCTCCAAGTTTGCGCTCAACGGCTTCCAGCAGGCCATCCGGCTGGAAAAGCCGGCAAACCTCCAGATCACCTGTCTCTACCCTGTGGCCACCGACACCAATTTCTTCAAGGTGGCAAACGAGGTGGAGTTTGAAAAGCCCTTCCCGGTCCAGAAGCCCTCCACCGTGGCCAGAAAGATGGTCAAGGGCATCGAGGAGGGGAAGGAGAAGGTCTCCCCCTGCGGGCTGTTTGATTTCAGCAAGGTGCTCATGGGCGTGATCCCGCCGGTGCGCACGGTGTACTGGAAGCATGAGACGGAGAAGCTGGAGCGCTTCAAGAGAAAGCTGGAAGCAAGGCGTGAGAAGCTGCGAGGCGACGCAAGACTTGCGGTGGAGAAGGGCCGCGAGGCCGCCGAAGAACTGCGCGAGCGGGAGCGCGAGGCCAGAAAAGAGCTGGACGAGCGGGCCGCCAAGATGCGCGGCGAGCTGGACGAGAAGGCCGCCCGGGTGCGCGAGGAGATCAAGGACAAGATCCATGGAGTATAAGATGCTGCTCAGCCCGATGAACATCGGGAGCATGACGGTGAAAAACCGCACTGTCATGACCGCGGCCGAGATGAGTCTCGGCCAGACCAACGGCTGCCCCACGGAGAAAATGATGGCCTACTACGAGGAGCGGGCCAAGGGCGGCATCGGCCTCATCATCCCCGGCATCTGCCGGGTCAACGACATGGGCGCCGCGTCAACCTTCACGCAGCTTGCGATGAGCCATGACTACCACATCGCGCCCATGCATGAATTTGCCGAGCGCCTCCACCGCCACGGGGCGAAGCTCTGCATCCAGCTGCACCACCCGGGGCGCCAGGGCTACGCCAGCGCCATCAACACCCTGCCCGTGGTAATCCCGGTGGTGGAGCGCTTTCCCAAGGTGCTGGACGGCCTCTTCAAGTGTACGCCCCTGCTGCTGGGGCTGGAGGAGAAGGGAATCTGCATGTCGGTGCAGAGCCCCTCCAAGTGTGAGCTCAGCGCACACGGCGCCACCCGTATCCACGCCATGTCGAGGCGGGAGATTCATAAGCTCATCCGGGATTTTGTGGACGCGGCGGAGCGCTGCCAGAAGGCCGGGGTGGACGCGGTGGAGCTCCACGGCGGCCACGGCTATATGATCCAGCAGTTTTTAAGCCCCAACACCAACCTCCGCACCGACGAGTACGGCGGCAGTTTTGAAAACCGCCTGCGCTTTGTCACCGAGATTATCGAGGGCATCCGCGCCCGCTGCGGCCGGGACTACCCGCTGATCGTCCGCCTCACGGTGGACGAGATGTACGACCGCATCGGCAAGCCCGGCAAGGGCTACAATCTGAAGGAGGGCAAGCGCATTGCCAAACGCCTGGAGGAGCTGGGCGTGGACGCCATCAACGTGACCTCCGCCTGCTATGATGTCTACAACCGCTGGCTGGAGCCCACCTCCTATGAGCCGGGCTGGCGCGCGTATCTGGCAAAGGAGATCAAGAGCGTGGTCTCCATCCCGGTGATCGCCGCAAATTTCATGCGCTCTCCCGACCAGGCCGAGCGGCAGCTGGAGGAGGGGTACCAGGACTTCATCGGCTCGGCCCGGTCCTTCATCTGTGAGCCCCACTGGGTCAAAAAGATCGAAGAGGGGAGACCCGAGGAGATCCGAAGATGCATCGGGTGTCTGCACTGCATCAGCTCCTTCATGACCAACGCCAAGGTGGGCAAAAGCGGCGAGTGCGCCTTAAACCCCGGCGTGGGCCGCGAGCCGCTGGTTGAGGAGCCAAAGCGGGACGGAAACGGCCGGAGAATCGTCATTGTCGGCGCCGGCATCGCGGGCCTTGCCGCGGCACAGCTTCTGGCCGAGCGCGGCTTTGCCGTGACAGTACTGGAAAAGGAGGCCGTGCCCGGCGGCCAGGTGAACACCGCCGCGGCCTGCAATCTCAAGGGCAAGCTCTCCTGGTGTGTGGAAGACCGCCTGGCGGTGCTGCGCCGCCTTGGGGTGGAGCTGCGCTATAAAACCGAGGCGACGGTCGATTCGGTCAAGGCCCTCAACCCCTATGCCGTTCTGGTTGCAACCGGGGCAACGCCTCTGCGTCCCCGCTCCATCCGCGGCGTCGACCTGCCACAGGTGGTCACCGCGCCGGAGATCATCCACCGGAAAACCATCGTGGAGAACCGGAACGTGGTGGTGGCCGGCAGCGGCATGACAGGGCTTGAGACCGCGGAGATCCTCAATGAGACGGGCAACCGCGTCACCATCCTGGAGATGGCCGACGAGATCGCCCCCGGCACCTGGTTCCAGCTCTTGGATGACGAGCTGGAGCGACTGACGCCCTGCGGCACCCGCTTTCTCACTAGCCACCAGTTGCTAGAGATCCGGGAGGGCGAGATCATCGCCGCCGACCTCAAGGCGGGGAAGATTGTCCACATCCCGGCGGACACGGTGGTCCTGTCCCTGGGCGTCAGACCTGAGCACCGTCTGGCGGACGCACTGCAGTCGGCGCTACCGCGGGTCTATCCCGTGGGCGACGCGGTGCAAAGCGGCACCATCGCAGACGCGGTCAAAAGCGCCTGGGAAGCGTGCAGCCAGATCCGATAAGCAAAAGCCAAAAAGAGCGCGTTCCCCCGCAGGGGGGACGCGCTCTTTTTCGCCACACTTGCAAAGAGAGAAAAAGAGGTGTATGAGATAGTTAGCGACGACTAACAGCGAGCGGAGGCAGAAGCATGAAGCCCACCAGAAAGGAAAAGCAGCGCTACGGCGCCGACGTGCGGGTGCTCGAGCGGGACGAGGACCACACGGTCTACGCCTTTGCGGAGACAGGGGAGAACGTGATCCTGACAGCCTACCCGGTCTTTCCGGGAATCGAGCTGATCTATAACGACGTCCACACCGCTGCCATGCCCGCCCGGCCATATCCGGAGCGGGAGACGGCGGAGATCTGGCACTGCCGGGAGGGGCGCGTGGAATACACGCGCGGGGAGAACTCCTACTTCCTGGCGCCCGGCGATCTGGCCATGCTGAGGCGGGACGGCGGCTGGGGAGAGACCGTTTTTCCTACGGGCCATTACCACGGCGTCACCGTCGCACTGGATCCGGTCCAGGTCCCGGCGTGTCTCTCCTGCATCCTGCAGGATGTGGACGTGAACATCCCGGAGCTGATCGAGAAGCTCTGCGGCCATACCGCCTGGTTTTCCGCCCGCTCCTCCGCCCGGATCGAGCATGTGTTCTCCGAGCTGTATCAGGTGCCTGAGACAGTCCGCAAGGGCTATTTCAAGGTGAAGATCCTGGAGCTGCTGCTCTTTCTCAGCACACTGCCCGCGCCGGAGGCCAGACCCACGAACAGGCCGATGAGCATGTTGACAATGGGCGTGGTGCAGCCCACCGCGGCAAGCGCCTCGTGTCCCACATAGTTGCCCACCACGATGGAATCGACCGTGTTGTACAGCTGCTGGAAAAGGTTGCCAATCAGAAGGGGGATGGAGAAGCGGATC
>ONPY01000110.1 GCA_900319835.1 uncultured Eubacteriales bacterium
TTATCGCGTTGTAGATGGGAATGTGTCTGAAAAAGGGTCCATTGAGTCCGGCGGGACGCTTACGCTCCAACAGTATGCCGACGAGATGATGCTGTCGCCTGCAGACCTGTACTATGGTGTCCTGTGGAACAAGCTGTACCGAAGGGACATCATAGAGCATTACGGCATACGCATGGACGAAAATATCAGCTACAGCGAGGATATGATCTTCAATCTGGAGTATCTTCTCCATGTCAAGTCCGTTGCGATCCTGAAGGCACCGGTCTATTATTACCAGTACACCAAAGGTTCCCTGGTAGACCAGAGTCTGAATCTGAGCAGCACCATCAAAATGAAGAAAAGCGTCATCGGCTATTATAACGAGTTTTTCAGGAAAACCTTTGATGCTCCCGCCTATCAGGAGCGGCTGCCGGTGATTTACGGCTACCTGCTGGCCGTCAGCCACGATAGTCTGGCGCTGCCATTCACGCCGGGAACCCGGAAGCTGAACGCAGGCGCAGACTTGTCCGCCCTTTCCGGAGAAAGCGGCACAGCCTTCCCGGTGCGCAGCGCGATTCTGGAAACACGGCTGCTTGGACGCTATCTGGAAACACTGGGTCGAAAACACGGAATGGATGAGGCCCGGATCAGGCTTCTATACTGCATGGAAAAGAGGAACGAACCCTGCAGCGTGGAGAGCCTGTGTTTGCTGACCGGACTGGGAAAAGCTGCTGTGATCGTGGCAATGGCCCGACTCCTGGCGGACGGATTGGTGCGGCGTGAGTCGCCCCTTGGAAGCAAAGAACGCTTCTCTTTCCAGGCACCGGAGCTCACAGAGGAGCTGCTGCAGTTGGATCGGGATGTGGACACGGTATGCTTTGCCGGGTTTACGGAAGAAGAGATCCGGCTGTATCACAATCTGGAGGAGCGGATCAGCAGCCGTATTCTCCACCATCTGCAGGCTGAGACGGCAATAGAATCGTAAGCCTCTCCCATGAGCAGCATCACAAAGCCATCTATATATATTTTTTAGGAGGAACCCTGCATGCAGGAAGTGAAACGTCCGAAAAAGCCACTGATTTTTTTCTATGTGGCTATGATCCTCGCAATCCTTGTTTTCAACTGTCTCGTTGCCCCATATCTTGCCGGGAAAGCCATTGAGGATGTGGATTACGGTACCTTCATGACGATGACCGAAAACGGAGAAATCGGAAAGGTTCAAATCCAGCAAAACCAGATCGTGTTCACGGACAAAGATGAATCCACGATTTACCGGACAGGCGTGATCGAGGATCCCGGCCTGGTGGAGCGGCTCCATGCTTCCGGCGCGACCTTCACAAGCGAGATCGTAGAGGAAACCTCACCCCTGGCAACGCTGCTTTTGTCATGGCTGCTGCCGATCGGCATTTTCACCCTGCTCGGTCAGTTCATGTCGAAAAAGCTGATGGACAAAGCCGGCGGTGGCGCCGGGTCCATGATGTTCAATCTTGGCAAATCGAACGCCAAGGTCTATGTCAAGTCCTCTGACGGCATTCGCTTCAGCGATGTGGAGGGGGTTGACGAGGCGGAAGAAAACCTGCAGGAGATTGTGGATTATCTGGAAAACCCCGCAAAATATCGGGAGATCGGCGCCTCCATGCCGAAGGGCGTCCTGCTTGTCGGCCCTCCGGGCACGGGCAAGACCATGCTGGCCAAGGCCGTGGCCGGTGAGGCAAACGTCCCCTTCTTCTCCATGTCCGGCTCGGAATTTGTGGAGATGTTTGTGGGCATGGGCGCCTCCAAGGTACGGGACCTGTTCCGTCAGGCCAAAGAGAAAGCGCCCTGCATCGTCTTTATTGACGAGATCGACGCCATCGGCCAGAAGCGAAGCGGCGGTCAGTACGGAGGCAACGATGAGCGAGAGCAGACCCTCAATCAGCTGCTCACAGAGATGGATGGCTTTGACGGGAGCAATGGCGTGATCATCCTCGCCGCGACCAACCGTCCGGAGTCTCTCGACCCGGCCCTTACGCGCCCCGGTCGCTTTGATCGGCGCGTGCCTGTCGACCTGCCCGACCTCAAGGGCCGCGAAGCCATCCTGAAGGTTCACGCGAAAAAGATCAAGGTCGCCGACGATGTGGACTTCCTGCAGGTGGCGCGCATGGCCTCCGGCGCGTCCGGCGCAGAGCTTGCCAATATTGTCAACGAAGCCGCGCTGCGCGCGGTGCGCGACGGCCGCGGCTTTGCCACCCAGGCCGATCTGGAGGAGAGCATCGAGGTGGTCATTGCCGGCTACCAGAAAAAGAACGCGATCCTCACGGACCAGGAGAAGAAGATCGTCGCTTACCATGAGATCGGCCACGCGCTGGTTGCCGCAAAGCAGACGAATTCCGCTCCCGTGCAGAAAATCACCATCATTCCCCGCACCTCCGGGGCCTTGGGCTATACGCTGCAGGTGGAGGATAACGACCACTATCTGATGAACAAGCAGGAGCTGGAGAACAAGATCGCAACCTTCACGGGCGGCCGTGCGGCAGAAGAGCTGGTATTTGGCTCCATTACCACCGGAGCCGCCAACGACATTGAGCAGGCCACAAAGCTCGCCCGCGCCATGATCACCCGCTATGGCATGAGCGAGGATTTTGACATGGTCGCCATGGAGACGGTCACGAATCAGTACCTTGGCGGTGATACGTCCCTGGCCTGCTCCGCTGAAACGCAGAGCCGGATTGACGAACAGGTTGTTGAGCTGGTTCGAGAACAGCATGAAAAAGCGCTGGCCATTCTGAAAGACAATCGCGGCAAGCTGGATGAGCTGGCCTCGTATCTGTACGAACACGAAACCATCACGGGGGAAGAGTTCATGCAGATCCTGAACGCAGCATAAACCTCATGAAAAGAAATGCCCGCAGAGTGAAAACACCCTGCGGGTTTGTTATTATCTCTCCGCATCCCGCCGGAGGACTCAAGGCTGGCTCGCAACCCGTCCCGGGTATAGATGAAATATTTCTTTATGCCCAGCGTATTGATCAGCAGAGCGATTGGCAGCGGATACAGGATCCCGCTCATTGCAAAGAGAATACTGAAATGCAGCAGGAAATCCACGCTCTTGAGCAAAAACAAACCGCACATGACGAAGAAGGTCAACAGCTTGTTTTCAGGTTGGTACTTTAACAGCTCCTGGAGTGTAAGACTTCCGCTGCTGCGGTATAAAAGGATACCGATTGCGCTCCAAAGGAACAACAAAACTGCGGCCCATATCCACTTTTCCTTCTTTCCAATCGTCATGATGTTTCCTGCATCTCTCTATCTCTGAGCATGTTGTGCGTAAGAGGTGATGATGACGCTCCTCACGTCTTTACAGCTCCTGTTGGGCTGCAAACACATCCCGGTTTTTCCAAAAGTATTCTGCGCCGGAGACAAGTGTTGTGATCAGGATCAACAAAACACAGATTGTATTTAAGCTGCCGTTTTGAAACTTTTTGGCAGAAGGTAGTTTGTCTTTCACCTCTGCCTTGCCTTGAAGATGCTTTTCCAATCCTATCAGACAGCTACCAAGTCATTTTTCGCTTCAAAACTCTCTTATGGGTGTTGGCGTGGGCGTCAGCCCCTACGGTGAAAAATAGGCTCCCTGCTTTATAGGTAATCTCTTGAGGATTGTCACGGGATGTGGACATATTCCTCTACCCACTGGCGCACCAGCTGCTCGGCGTGGGGGTCGCCCGGCTCTGTCATCTCGACCAGCAGGGTGTTTGTATCCTGCTCCAGCGCGCGGCGCACCATGTCCGCCGTGGCGGGGAAGCGGGAGGAGAGACCGAAGGTTTTCTGCTCGGCCAGTACGCTAGCCTCATCCTTCACTACGCCGATGATCGGCAGCGTGAGATTGAGGAAGTTTGCCAGTGCCCCGCGAAACTGGGGGATCAGAAGTTCAAAGCCGCCGAACTCGTCGATCATGGCGTAGGGGTAGTACTCGGCCTGCTCCAGCAACTCCACGGCCTTTTCCCGGAACAGCTCGTTGTCGTGCATCAAAACCTGCCCGCCAAAGTCCAGAAAGCGCCAGCCCTCGTACAGACTGAAATCCGCCGCTGCGGCCCCGGGATAGAGGTCAAAGCCAAGCAGCGTGCCGTCCTCGTCGATTTCGCGCTCGGTCACAAAGCCGCCGGCATAGCCCAGAGCGGCGGGACCCAGCACCTTGCGGATCAGCGTGGTCTTTCCGACGCCGGAGGGCCCGGTGAGAAATAGATGTCTCTGCATGGTTCATTCCCCTTTGCATTTACTAAAGTTATTATAATCCGCCGGGCGAGCCTTGTAAAGCACGGTGCCCCACCGCATGAAATATCAAAATATAAATGGAGAAAATCAAATTATAACTTGACGTAAGAAGAAGCGAATGTTACAATAACACGAGAGTAGAAAGGGGGCGTGGGCGTGGAATACCTCAGCGTGCGCCAGGCCATGGAAAAATGGCACATGACCGACCGGCGCGTCACAGCGCTCTGCCGCGAGGGGCGTATCCCCGGCGCGAAGAAGACAGGCAAGACCTGGCTCATTCCAGACGACGCGGAGATGCCGCTGGACGGTCGCACCCGCGCCTATGCCCGGAAGGAGAGCCGGAAGGAGAGCCCAACGTCCGCTGCCGCCTATACTGAGAGCGGCGCGGGGGAGAAAGCCCGCCAGCGGTTCCGGGACATCTACGGCAAGGAGCCGGAGGGCAGCGCCTTTACCCCCTATCACCTGTGCCCTGTGGGCGCCCACTGTGACCATCAGCAGGGGGTCATCACCGGCCTGGTCATCGACAAGGGCATCCACATGGTCTACGGTCCCAAGCAAAACGGTGTGATCGAACTGGCCTCGCTGCAGTTTCCCAAGCGGGCCCAGTGGCATGCCAATGTGACCCCGGAGGAAAAGCAGAACGACTGGGCCGACCACCTGCGCGGCGCCTGCATCGCCCTGGGGCGGCGCTACCCGCTGCGCGTGGGCCTCTGCGCCATCATCAACGGGGAGCTGCCCATCGGGGGCCTTTCCTCCTCGGCGGCCACAATCCTGACGTTTCTTGCGGCCCTCTCCAGGCTCAACGGCATCCGTCTCAAGCCGGAGGAGATGATCTCCATCGCGCGGGAGGCTGAGGGGCGCTATGTGGAATCAGCAAACGGCAGCCTTGGCCAGGTCTGCGAGATCTACTGCCGGAAGAACAAGCTGCTGAAAATGGACCTGCTGGACGGCAGGCGGGAGCTGATTGCCTATCCGGAGACGGGCGAACCCTTTGAGATCCTGCTGTTTTTCAGCGGACTGAGCAAGTCCCTGGCCAGCTGCAGCTACAACCGCCGGGTGGACGAGTGCCGCGCCGCGGCCTATGCGCTGCTGGCTTACGCGGGCGAGAATCAGCTGAGTTTGCAGGAGACCGGAATGCGCCAGGTACCGCGTGAGCTCTTTGACAAGTACCGGGATCGTCTGCCGTGTGACTGGGCCAGACGCGCCGAGCACTGGTACACGGAGCAGGCCCGCTGCGAGGAAGCGGCCGAGGCCTGGCGATTGGGCGACATGCGGCGTTTTGGAGCGATTTGTACAGAGAGCGGGCGAT
>ONPY01000114.1 GCA_900319835.1 uncultured Eubacteriales bacterium
AGATAAATGGCTCCGTTTCGGAGCCTTAATAGCAAAATAACGCGAATATCTGCAGTGTGGCATCAATTTTGATGCCGTGTTCAGAGGTCGAATCGGGCTATGGCATCAATTTTGACGCCACTAAAGAAAATTTCCCCTGATCCTTATATTTTTCGCCTTCCCATGACCTACCACTTGAGAGGGATTTCAAATTTTTTTCGGAAGCACCCATAAAAATGGCCCTGCTAATTCCTTACTTAGTGAGGGGTTTCGAAAATTTTCTTCCGGAAGGCTTAATTTTTCCGCTTTCCCGTGATCTACCCCTTGAGGGAGAAAATTTTCCAGGCAACACCCGTAAAAACGGTGCCTCCCATTCCTGAGTTAGTGAGAGGACTCGAAAAAAACTTCTGCAAGACTTAATTTTTCGCCTTTTTCGTGACCTACCACTTGAGGGAGAAAAATTTTTCGGCAAGGCTTCCAAAATACCCCCCTGAACTTACTAGCTAGTGGAGGGGTTCCTCAGGAACATCCGATTCCCTCACCCGACAAGGAGGTGATAACCACCCGACAACTGAATAACCGTCACCGAAAGAGATATGACCGTGCGACGACCTCAAAAGAGCAAGCACGGCGACGCCGCGGAGGTCCCGGGGCAGGCATACAAAAACCGTATCGGAAGGACGGCGCCCCATCCCAATAAGTAATTAAGTAAGTAATTACTTTTCCACCAGCTCAAAGGAAGAGGTACCTACCAATAGAAGGAGCGGGAACAATTTCCCTCCCTTTGAGCCGGTAATACATAGGCGGGCGATCCTGCCCGCCTAAATCAAACAGAAAGGAGAAAACCGAAATGAAAGAAATCAAGAAAGAGATCGTGCGGCACATCGGCGTGATCTCGGAATCCACCAGGGGCTGGCAGCTGGAGCTGAACATGGTCCGCTGGGACGGCGGAGAGCCCAAGCTGGACCTCCACGTCTGGTCCCCCGACCACGAGAAGTGCAGCACACGCGGGACCTTCACCCGTGAGGAAGCCAGGGCCCTGCTGCGGCTTTTGAAGAAGGAGGTGTGAGCATGAAGGACGACGTTTACACCCAGAACGATCTGCGGCGGTACAACATCCTCACCATGGACTACGTGCTGAACCTGGAGCCGGGAGATTTCCTTGCCGTGCTGGATCTGAAGGCGGAGGCCCGCCGCTGTCTGCGGGCCTTCTTCACCTTCGACGACGGGCGGCGGATCATGTCCACCGTCCACTGGTGGCAGCGTTATCTGGGGCTCTACGAGATCCCCTGCAAGTCCAGAGTGAAGCTTCACTACGACGCCAACAGCCACGGCGAGGTGTATCTCACGGCAGTGGAGAGGCTGTGATGGCACTGTCTTACCAAGCAACGAATCCGCTGCAGCAGATTCCACATTCAGGGGATGACCCCTGACACCCCAAGAGAAAGGAGAGACAACATGAGAAAAAGAAAGAACCGGGTCGTGGTTTATTTCAACGACCGCGAGCTGGAGAAGCTCAACCGAATGGTGGAACGGACGGTCCTCAGCAGAGAGCAGTTTATTCGCGACATGCTGGCGGGCTTCTCGATCCGGGAAGCGCCGCCCGCCCCGCTGACAGAAACGATTCGTCTGCTGCGGAGCGCAGCAGGCGTTATGAGCAGCATGATCAACAGAACCATATTCCGGGAAGAGTCTGACCGGGAGCTGTTACTGCAGACCGTAGACGAGATCCGTTCCTGCACAACAGCTATTGCAGAACAATGTATGCCAAAGTTTAAGGAGGAAAAAAGAAAATGAAATTTGATACCATCAACCTGGGTCTGACCGGCTACGACGACCTGTTTATGAGCAGCGAGGAGCGGGCAGACATGAAAAAGCCGAAGGTGGAGGAGATCGCCATCTCGGAGCTGCGCCCGTTCAAGGATCACCCCTTCCGCGTCAAGGAAGACGAGGAAATGGAGCAGCTGAAAAAGAGCATCCACGAGTCCGGCGTGCTGGTGCCGGCGCTGGCAAGGCCTACGGAGGACGGCTACGAGCTGATCTCCGGCCACCGGCGTATGGCGGCCTGCGCCGCGCTGGGGCTGGAGACCATGCCGGTCATCGTCCGCAAGCTCACCGACGAGGAGGCCGTGATCGCCATGGTGGACAGCAACCTGCAACGGGAGCACCTGCTGCCCAGCGAAAAGGCCTTTGCCTACAAGATGAAAATGGAGGCACTGACCCATCAAGGCAAAACTTCTCGCCAAGATGGCGAGAAGTGGAGTGTGGAACAAATCAGCGAGGCGGGGAATGACAGTGAACGCCAGATTCACCGCTATATCCGTCTCACCAATCTGATCGAGCCCATTCTGAAGATGGTGGACGAGGGCCGGATCGCCCTCACACCGGCGGTGGAGCTCTCCTACCTCCAGCGGTTTGAGCAGATCGCCCTGTACCGCATCATGGATCGGGATGACGTGACGCCGTCGGTGTACCAGGCCAAGCAGCTCCGCCAGCTGAGCCAGGAGGAAAAGCTGAACGACGAGAGCATCGCGGCGCTGATCTCCGAGCCCAAGGCCAACCAGAAGGAATTCGTGCGCGTGCCCTGCGAGCAGCTGCGGCGCTACTTCCCGCAGAACGCGACGCCCAAGCAGATGCAGGAGACGCTGCTGCG
Source organism: uncultured Eubacteriales bacterium (assembly GCA_900319835.1). The sequence goes on from ONPY01000114.1 coordinate 2,633, forward strand.
GGCCATGGAGTTCTACCGCCAGCACAGCCGGACAAGCATGGAACGGGAGGTGAGATAATCATGAAAAAAGAACCCAAAAGAGACGATAACCGCTTCATCATCGGACTGGGCGGCGGGCACCGGATCTACGACATCATCAACACCCGCTATGTGGTGGAGGGGCGCTTCGCCGAGGCCACGCTGACCGACGACGACCGCACCCTGGCTAACGCTGTGGAGGAGATCGTCACAAGCGAATTCACAGATTTGACGCCGGAGGACAAGACCCCTAAAATGAAATCGAAACCCGTGCGCTCGACTGCCGGAAAGGAGCGATGAATGAGCAAACAGTCGGGCAAAAGCAAAAAACTGACCGGCATCACAGCCCTCTACTGCCGCCTCAGCCGCGACGACGGCACGGACAAGGAGAGCAATTCCATTTCCAACCAAAAGCAGATGCTCCTGAGCTACGCCAAGAAGCATGGCCTGCTGAATCCCCGCGTCTACGTGGACGACGGGTACACCGGCACAAACTTCAACCGCCCGGACTTCCAGCGGCTGCTGGAGGACATCGAGCTGGGCTACGTCACGACGGTCATCGTCAAGGACATGTCCCGCCTGGGCCGCGAATATCTGCAGGTGGGCTACTACACGGAGCAGTACTTCCCCGATCACAACATCCGCTTCATTGCCGTCAACGACGGCGTGGACACGATTACCGGTGTGGACGAGACCACGGAGCTGGCCCCGTTCCGCAACGTGATGAACGAGTTTTACGCCCGGGACATCAGCCGCAAGGTGCGCTCGGCCCACAACACGCGCGGGAGGGCGGGCGAACCGCTCTCCCAGCCGCCCTACGGCTACAAGAAGGACCCGGAGAACCGCAAGCACTGGATCATCGACCCGGACGCCGCGGCGGTGGTGCGAGAGATCTTCAAGCTGTATCTGGAGGGCAACGGCACCGACACCATCGCCCGGATCATGCAGGACGAGGGGCACCTCAACTGCACCGCCTACTGGGCCTCCAAGGGCATCGGGCGCGGCGGCAAGAAGACCCAGCCCAACGACTGCAAGTGGAAGTGCTCCACCATCAACGGCATTCTCCACCGGCAGGAGTACTGCGGCGACGTGATCAACTTCAAGACCAGCACCAAGTCCTTCAAGAACCACAAGCGCATCGACAACCCCAAGGAGGACTGGCTGATCTTCCCGGACCGCCACGAGGCCATCATCGACCGGGCCACCTTCGAGAAGGTGCAGCAACTGCTGGCCACCACCAAGCCCCGGAAGCCCAAGGAGATCAACGGCCCCAAGAGCATCTTCTGCGACCTCCTGCGCTGTGCCGACTGCGGCAAGAAGCTGTGGTACCACACCAACACCGTCAACCGTGACATCCACTTTTTCAGCTGCTCCAACTACACCGGCGACTACCGCGGCAGCTGCGTCAGCCGGCACTATATCCGCGCCGACGCGGTGGCCACGGTGGTGGAGATGGAGCTGCGGCGGCTGGCGGACTATCTGGCGGCCGACGAGGATCGCTTTGCCGAGCTGCTGGCCCAAAAGTCGAACAAGCAGATGGAGGCCGAGAAGCGGACGGTGCAGGGCGAGCTCCACGCCGCGGAGATGCGGCTGGAGCTGCTGCCCAAGCTGCTGAAAAACCTCTATGAGGACAAGGTCAGCGGCAAAATGTCGGAGGAGGACTACGCCATCTTGTCCCGGGAGTACGCCGAGGAGCGGGAAGGGCTGAAAAAGAAGGTCAAGGCCCATCGGGACCGTCTGCGGCGCATCGAGCAGAGCGAGGGCGAAAGGGAACAGTTCATCAAGGCCATCCGGAAGTTTATGGAGATGCGGACGCTGACCAACCAGATCCTGCGGGAGCTCATCGACCACATTGACGTGTACGAGGTGGAGGGCAGGGGCAAAAACCGCACCCAGCGGATGGTGATCTACTACAAGTTCGTGGGCTATCTGGAGATCCCCTCCCACCTCTCCGCGCCGAACTACAAGGCCGATCTCCGGCAGGGCGTGGCGGTGGAGTACGTCTCCTGCGAGCCGACGGACAGCGCTCGCGAGCTGTTCGACGAGGACTGCGAGCCGGTTGAGGAAGAGCAATAAAAAACCGGAGCAGGCCAAAACCTGCTCCGGGTACATAGGGTCATCGTTGGGCTTTGATGTACGG
>ONPY01000109.1 GCA_900319835.1 uncultured Eubacteriales bacterium
GTCAGGACTTTTTCCTCGGCTCGATCTCGCTTGCGATCATGGCGCCGATGACCAGCACCGCGCCGATGAGAGCGCCCGCGCTCATGGACTCGTGCAGCAGCGTCAGCGACAGCAGCACCGCCACCACGGGGTCGATGTAGCTCAAGAGCGCGGCGGTCTGGGCCGGGACGTGGGCGATGCTTCCAAAGTACAGCACATAGGCGTAGCCCGTGTGCATGACGCCCGCCACCAGCAGCATCAGCAGGATGAAGGGCGTAAAGCGCAGGGAGCCGATGTCCTCGGTGATCAGCACATAGGGGAGCAGCACCACGGCGGAGACGGCAAACTGCATGATGGTCCGATCCCCGGCGGAGATGTCCTTCAGGGTGCGGTTGACGATGACGATGGCGGCGTAGAAGCCCGCCGCGATCAGCCCGTAGACCAGGCCCTTTGCCCCGTGCAGACCGCTGGAGAGCACATCGGACACCAGCACCATGCCGAACAGGGCGACGGCCGAGCAGATGCCCTTGCGGAGCGTGATCTTCTCCCCGAAAATGACGGGGGAGAGCAAAATCACAAACACCGGCGCCATGTAGTAGCACATGGTGGCCGCGGCCACGGAGGTGTGGTTGTATGCCTCAAAAAGGAAGATCCAGTTGACTGCCAGCATTGTGCCCAGAAGCAGCAGCTTGGGGAGATTGGCCTTCACCGCCGCGCGGTTTATGGGCTCGTGCCTGATGGCGCGGATCAGCAACAGAAAGCAGAGACCGATCACCGCCCTGGCCAGCGCCACCACGCTGGAGGGAAAGGGGATATAGCGTCTCACAACGCCGATGGTGCCGAAGATGAGCATGGAGAGAATAAGCTGACTGCGGGGAGAGGTGAGTTTGTTCATGGGTATTCAACTCTTTTCGAAAAATTGTGCATATTATACCAGTATCCCTACTTTAGTGCAAGAAAAAACTGTGAGCGCGGGGGGAAAACAAAGGCTTGACTTCAATGGGGAATATTGTTAAAATAAATCATCTCAATTGGATAGTCTGAGTTTATCCGAAGCAAGATATCGACCGCTCGCCTTCCTGCGAGCCAAGGCCACACGGACAGCCGGGTCGGACGCCGACGAACCGCAGGTGCGGTGGCAACGGAAGTTGCCTTATTGATTGAGTTAAAAGCTCAAGTTTTATGGTTTTGTAAAAGCATACAAATCTGTGAAATGGTCAATAAGAGTAGGTAAAGTCATCTTTGCTTAGTCAGCTCTTAACATCCATTGGGCCCGGGCCCCCGACAAGGGGGTATTGGATACTGCGTTTGTGCATATCCTGATACAGGGAACAACAGGCGGCTGTGCTTTTGCGCAGCCGCTTTTCTTTACTTGTTCTGGGGGAGACGGATATGAAGAAAATCATCGAACTGAAAAACATCTCGAAATCCTTTGACGGGGAAAAGGTGCTGGACAACATCTGTCTCGACATCTATGACAACGAGTTCTTGACGCTCCTCGGCCCCTCCGGCTGCGGCAAGACCACCACGCTGCGCATCATCGGCGGCTTTGAGACGGCCGACGAGGGCGACGTGATCTTCATGGGCGAGGATATCAAGGACGTGCCGCCCTACAAGCGCAACGTCAACACCGTGTTCCAGCGCTACGCTCTGTTTCCCCATCTGAATGTGTTTGAAAACGTGGCCTTCTCCCTGAGAGAAAAAAAGGTGCCCAAGGACGAAATCAACCGTAAGGTCACCGAGATGCTGGGCCTGGTTGCCCTGAAGGGCTTTGAAAAGCGCAGCGTCACCAGCCTCTCCGGCGGTCAGCAGCAGCGCGTGGCCATCGCCCGCGCCCTGGTCAATCAGCCCAAGGTCCTGCTGCTGGACGAGCCGCTGGCCGCGCTGGACCTCAAGCTGCGCAAGGACATGCAGGTGGAGCTGAAGAACATCCAGAAGGCCACCGGCATCACCTTCGTCTTCGTCACCCACGACCAGGAGGAGGCCCTCTCCATGTCCGACACCGTGGTGGTCATGTCCGAGGGGCGCATCCAGCAGATCGGCACCCCGGTGGATATCTACAACGAGCCCACCAACGCCTTCGTGGCGGACTTTATCGGCGAATCGAACATCCTCGACGGCGTGATGCTGGAGGACCGGAAGGTCTCCTTCGCCGGCCATGTGTTCGACTGCGTGGACGCGGGCTTCGGCAAGCGGGAGCCGGTGGACGTGGTGGTCCGGCCCGAGGATGTGGATATCGTATCCGAGGAAAAGGGCATGCTCCGCGGCGTGGTCACTTCCGTCACCTTCCTCGGCGTACACTATGAGATCATCGTGGACATCGACGGCTTCAAGTGGATGATCCAGACCACGGACTTTGTGGACGTGGACGAGCACATCGGCCTGTACATCGAGCCAGATGCTATCCATATCATGAAGAAGTCCGAGTACTCCGGTATGTTCGGCGACTACTCCTCCTTCTCCGACGAGATGGACGAAATCGGCGAGGTGGAGATCGAGGAGCTGGGCGAGATCGAAGATCTGGGCGAGATCCGGTCGGAAAGCGAGCCGAAGGATGAATAAGAAAACCAACTCCCTGGTGCAGCGCCTGACGCTGACGCCCTATTCGGCGTGGGCGGTGCTGTTCATCGTGGTGCCGCTGATCTTTGTGGCCTACTACGCCTTTACCGACAACAGCTACCGCTTCACCTTTGATAACATCTCCCGCTTCTTCACCGCCACCTCTGTGGTGGATGACGGCGTGACGCAGCGCGAGGTGCACACCTACCTTGTTATCTTCATGCGCTCTCTGAAGCTGGCGGTGATCTCCACGGTGCTCTGCCTGCTGATGGGCTACCCCCTGGCCTACATCATGGCGCGCTCCTCCGCCAAGACCCAAAGCGTCCTGCTGACGCTGATCATGATCCCCATGTGGATGAACTTTTTGATCCGCACCTACGCCTGGATGACCATCCTGCAGGACACCGGCATCCTCAACAGCTTCCTCTCCGCGCTGCATCTGGGGAGGGTGCACATTATCGGAACCGAGTCCGCGGTCATCATCGGCATGGTCTACGATTACTTCCCCTATATGGTGCTGCCCATTTACTCCGTGATGGCAAAGCTGGACGTCAAGCTCCTCGAGGCAGCCAGCGACCTGGGCTGCCCGGGGCCGAGCGTGCTCCGGCGCGTGATCTGGCCACTGAGCATCCCCGGCGTCCTCTCGGGCGTGACCATGGTGCTCATCCCCTCCATCTCCACCTTCTACATCTCCCAGAAGCTGGGCAACGGCAAGTTCTTCCTCATCGGCGACGCCATCGAGGGCCAGTATGTGGCCAACAACCTGCACTTTGCCGCCGCCATTGCCTTCATCCTGATGGTGATCCTGCTGGTGTGCATGGCGCTGATGCAGAAGCTCGCCAACCGGAAAATCATCGTGGCGTAAGGAGGGATGAGGATGAAACGTGCTTCCAAAATCTACACGGCGCTGGTGATGCTCTTCCTCTTTGCGCCCATTGCGATCCTGCTGGTCTTCTCCTTCAACTCCGCCAAGAGCCTGTCGGTGTTCAACCATTTCTCCCTTTACTGGTATCGGGAACTCTTCCGGGATACCGAGACGCTCAAGGCCGTGCGCAACACCCTGATCCTGGCCGTGTCCGCCGCGCTGATCTCCACCGTCATGGGCACCGCCGCCGCCGTGGGCATCAACCGCCTGCGCAACAAGGTCCTGCGCCAGGCCATGGACTCGGTGACCAATATCCCCATGATCAACCCCGACATCATCACCGGTATCTCCCTGATGCTGATGTTCGTCTTCGTGGGCCATCTCTTCGGGGCGGCCACCAGCCTGAATTTTGTCACCATGCTCATCGCGCACATCACCTTCTGCCTGCCCTATGTGATCCTGCAGGTGCTGCCCAAGCTCCAGCAGATGGACAAGGCCCTGCCCGAGGCGGCCATGGATCTCGGCTGCACGCCACTGCGGGCCTTCTTCAAGGCGGAGCTGCCGGAGATCATGCCCGGCGTCATCACCGGCATGATCATGGCCTTCACCCTGTCGCTGGACGATTTCGTCATCAGCTACTTCACCTCCGGCAACGGCTTTCAGACCCTGCCCATCCGCATCTACAACATGACCAAAAAGACCGTCACGCCGAAGATGTACGCCCTTGCGACCATCATCTTCTTCGTGATCCTGACCCTGCTGCTGGTCTCCAACCTCTATGACGAGGAGACGGTCCAGAAGCGCAGGGAAAAACGAAACAACAAGAAACAGACCAAGGAGGCCCAATCATGAAAAAGACTGTTGCGCTGCTGATCGCTCTCACCATGCTCTGCGCCCTGCTCACGGGCTGCGGCGGCGGAAAAACCAAGACCCTGAACGTGTACAACTGGGGCGAGTATATCTCCGACGGCTCCGAGGACTCCTTCAATACCGTCAAGGAGTTTGAGAAATGGTATCAGGAGACCTACGGAGAGAAGGTCAAGGTCAACTACACCACCTTTGCCAGCAACGAGGACATGTACGCCAAGCTCTCCAGCGGCGCTGTGAGCTATGACGTGGTGATCCCCTCCGACTACATGATCGCCCGCATGCGTGAAAACGACATGCTGCTTCCCCTGAACTTTGACAACATCCCCAACTATGCCAACATCGATGAGAGCTTCCGCGGTCTGTACTACGACCCCGAGAACCTCTACACCGTGCCCTACACCTACGGCGTGGTGGGCGTGATCTACAACGCCAACGCGGTGGATGAGGCCGACGCCCAGGGCTGGGATCTGCTGTGGAATGAGAAATACAAGGGCGAGATCCTGCAGTTCAACAACTCCCGCGACGCCTTTGGCACCGCCCAGTACAAGCTCGGGCTGGATGTCAACGACACCGATCACGCCAACTGGGACAAGGCCCTGGCGGAGCTGAAGAAGCAGGCCCCCCTGGTCAAGAGCTACGTCATGGACGAGATCTACAACATGATGGAGTCCGGCGAGGCCGCCATCGGCGTCTACTACGCTGGCGACTACTTCACCATGCTTGACGCCCAGGCCGAGGGCGTGGATCTGAAGTTCTACTACCCCAAGACCACCAACTATTTTGTCGACGCCATGTGCATCCCCTCCTGCTGCCAGGAGAAGGAGCTGGCCGAGCGCTTCATCAACTACATGCTCTCTCCCGAGCCCGCCATCGCCAACGCTGAGTTTATCTACTACGCCTGCCCGAACTCCGCAGTCTACACCGACGAGGACTATATCGACGAGATGGGCGAGGAGGCCATGGAGATCCTCTATCCCGAGATCGAGGATTTCAGCGCCCTGTACAACCAGTATGCCTACCGCAGTCTGGACGAGGCGACGCTGGACTACGTCAACTCCCTCTGGGAGAGCCTGAAGATCAACTGAGATACGCAACAAATACAGAGTGCCTAACGCCCCGGAGAAATTCGGGGCGTTGGTTTTTTGAAAGCATTGATAATAGCATAAGATATGATATAATAATCACATCTATCAAACAAAAAAGGAGATCAGCCATGAAAAAAATCGTTGCATTCCTTTTGACCTTGGCCATGATTTTCTCCCTTTGCGCCTGTGGGCGGAGCGTGAAATCCGAGGAGGCGGCGCCGAGCACTGACGGCGGCGAAGCCCTTCCGGATGCCCAAACCGCCGAGCGATATAAGAATGACGAAGATGGTAAGCGGGACGATACCAAGGCGTTGGAGTGGTCCACAAAGGCGGCGGAAGCCGGGATTGCGGATGCCATGAACAGCACCGGCGCGAGCTATTACAGTGGTGGCGTCAAGCAGGACTATGACAAGGCTTTGGAGCGGTTCACAAAGGCGGTGGAAGCCGGGAACTTGGAGGCCATGACCATCATCGGCGGAATGTATTACTTCGGCTATGGCGTCGAGCAGGACTACGCCAAAGCGGCGGAGTGGTGGATAAAGGCGGCGGAAGCCGGGAATGCGAACGCCATGAACAGCATCGGCTTGATGTATTACTTCGGCTATGGCGTCGAGCAGGACTACGCCAAAGCGTTGGAGTGGTTCGC
>ONPY01000108.1 GCA_900319835.1 uncultured Eubacteriales bacterium
AACTCCTCCCCCGTGCGCATGACCCTGGGCGACGGCATCATCGACTGCCTGTGCGTCACCCCCATCGGCCGGGCCGAGGACGTCTGTACCTGCGAGGGCAACGGCGAGGAGCTGCTCATCGGCTTTAACGACCGGTATATGAAGGACGCCCTGAAGGCCGCCGGCACGGACGAGCTGCTGCTGTGTGTCAACACCGCCTCCTCCCCCTGCATCCTCAAGGCCGCCGACGGCGACAGCTTCACCTACATGGTGCTGCCGGTACGGCTGCACGCATAAAAAATGGACTGCACCCGCAGAGCGTACACCATGCCAATGTGCGCACTTTCTCGCAGCCGCAGCGTAGGGAGACGGATTGCACCCGCAGGGCGTACACCACGCCAGTGACATCGGTCACTGGCTCGCAATGACGTGGGATGGGGGAAGTTGTCGTTTTGTTTGTATACATTCTTTCCAACGATACAAATGTATGTATCTACACGGGTGTGACAAATGATCTAGAACGACGGCTTTATGAACATCAGCAGGAGCTTGATCCGAAAAGCTTTACCGCGAAATATAAGATTCACAAGTTGGTGTATTTCGAGGAAACAACGAGCGAAAGAGCGGCAATAGAACGAGAAAAGCAGATCAAAGGCTGGAACAGAAAGCGCAAAAACAAGTTGATAGAATCTAAAAATCCCCACTGGGAAGATCTATCGAAAAGCTGGAGTATATAAAATACGTCATTGCGAGCCAGTGCGCACACTGGCGTGGCAATCCGTCTTTTGTATCGCAAGGAACAGATATGGAAAAAATAGTGATTACAACCGAATTTATCAAGCTCGACGCGCTGCTGAAATACGCCGCGGCGGTGGGCACCGGGGGCGAGGCCAAGCAGGTCATCGCCGACGGGATGGTGCAGGTCAACGGCGAGACCTGCACCCAGCGCGGGAAAAAGCTCCGCGCCGGGGATACGGTGACGTTTGCCGGGCTCGCCTTTGAGATCGTACAGGCATGATCGTCAAGAAAATCGCCCTCAACGGCTTTCGCAACTATGACTTTGAGACTGCGGAGTTTGCCCCCGGCACCAACGTCATCTGCGGCGAAAACGCCCAGGGAAAGACCAATCTGCTGGAAGCCGTGTACATGCTCTCGACGGGCAGGAGCTTTCGCACCCGCTTTGACAGGGAGCTGATCGGCTTCGGCTGCGACGGGGCGGACATCCTGGCCGACGTGACCAGCCATGAGCGGGAGCAGACCGTGAACCTGCGCATGCAAAACGGCCGCCCCAAGCGCATCCTGGTCAATTCCGTCAAGAAGACCGCCGCGGAGCTGAGCCAGGTGGTCAACACCGTGCTCTTCTGCCCGGACGACTTGAATCTCATCAAGGAGGGGGCCGCGGTGCGCAGACGGCTGATGGACAACGCCATCTCCCAGATCCGCCCCAGATACGCCGAGCTGCTCTCCGACTTCAACAAGCTCTTTGAAAACAAGACCCGCATTCTCAAGGACTGGCGGGAAAAGCCCTCGCTGCTGGACACGCTGGACGATTTCTCCGACGGCATGGCCCGGGCCTCCGCCCAGCTGGTCCGCTACCGCGCGGCCTACGCCCTGCGCTTAAACGAGGCCGCGGCGCCCATCCACCGGGCTTTCTCCGACAAGGGAGAGACGCTGGAGCTCGTCTACAAGACTGTCAGCACCGTGTCCGATCCCCTGGCCCCGGCCAAGGAGATCTATTATGAGATCTGCGAGCACCAGGAAAAGCACCGTGAGGCGGAGCTTAACAGCGCCCAGTGTCTCACCGGCGCGCACAAGGATGATCTGGAGATCTCCATCAACGGCCGGCCCGCCCGCGCCTTTGCCTCCCAGGGGCAGACCAGGACCGCGGCGCTGTCGCTGAAGCTGGCCGAGCGGGAGATCCTGCTCAAGGAGACCGGGGAATACCCGGTGCTGCTGCTGGACGACGTGCTGTCGGAGCTGGATCAGAAGCGGCAGGAGTTTGTCTTAAACCGCATCGGCGGCGGCCAGACGCTCATCACCTGCTGCGAGGACGAGGGAATTTCCTCCCGCACCGGCGGCCGGGTGCTGTTTGTGGAGAACGGGAGGATCCGCTGATGTATCTGCATCTTGGCAAGGGCAGCATTGTAAACGACAGTGAGATCGTGGGCATCTTCGATCTGGATATCACCAGCCAGTCGCATCTGACAAGAAAGTATCTCTCTCTTGCAGAGAAGGCGGGGCAGGTGGAAACGGCCTGCGACGATCTGCCGAAGTCCTTCGTGGTCTGCGAAAAGCGCGGCGCACGCCGCCTGATCCTCAGCCAGATGAACACCGCAACGCTCTTAAAGCGCAGCGAGAGCGGGGAGCTGTGAGGAAAGGGAAGGGCAACGGATTGCCACGCCAGTGACATCGGTCACTGGCTCGCAACCGCAGCGTGAAGCAAACATGCCGGCGGCATGTTTGTAGCGGAGGCCGCAGCAGCTGTGCTGCGAGGAGGCATGTTGGTCAAAGGCGACGGATTGCCACGCCAGTGACGACGGTCACTGGCTCGCAATGACGTGGGAGTGAGAGCTCATGTTCGTATACATTCTTGCCAACGATACAAACGTCTGTATTTATACAGGTGTGACGAATGATCTGGAACGCCGGCTGTATGAGCATCGCAGCGGAACAGATTCAAAGAGCTTTACCGCAAAATATAAGATTCACAAGTTGGTATACTTTGAGGAAACATCGAGCGAACGGGCGGCCATCGAAAGAGAAAAGCAGATCAAAGGCTGGAACAGAAAACACAAAAACAAACTGATAGAATCAAAAAATCCCAATTGGGAAGATCTGTCGAAAACCTGGAACACATAAAAAACTACGTCATTGCGAGCCAGTGCGCACACTGGCGTGGCAATCCGTTTTAGTATAGAATTATTTCTTCAGAATGGAGAATTTTATGTCTGACAACATCGAAATGGAAAAGAACGCACAGGAATACGACGCATCACAGATCCAGGTGCTGGAGGGACTGGAGGCCGTGCGCAAACGCCCTGGCATGTACATCGGCTCCACCTCCGCCTCAGGCCTGCACCACCTGGTCTATGAGATCGTGGACAACTCCATCGACGAGGCACTGGCCGGCTTCTGCACCGCCATCGAGGTGGTCATCGAGCCCGGCAATATCATCCGCGTCTCCGACAACGGCCGCGGCATCCCCGTGGACATCCAGGAGCAGACCGGCAAGTCCGCGCTCGAGGTCGTGTTCACGGTCCTGCACGCCGGCGGCAAGTTCGGCGGCGGGGGCTACAAGGTCTCCGGCGGTCTGCACGGCGTCGGCGCCTCGGTCGTCAACGCCCTCTCCGAGTGGCTGGAGGTCGAGGTCCACAAGGAGGGCAAGCGCTACGGCATGAAATTTGCCCGCGGCGAGATCACGGAGGGCATCCGTGTCCTGGGCGACACCATCCGCCACGGCACCACCGTGCGCTTCAAGCCTGACCCCGAGATGTTCGACGACGTGGTCTACGACTACGACACCCTGCACACCCGCATGCGGGAGCAGGCGTTTTTGAACGCCGGCCTTGCCATCGACATCCGCGACGAGCGCGAGGGTCTGGAGCAGCGGGACATCCTCTGCTACGAGGGCGGCATCCGCGAGTTTGTCGGCTACCTCAACAAGCACAAGGCCCCCATCCACGACGACGTGATCTACCTCTCCGGCCAAAAGGGCGACGCCATTGCGGAGATCGCCCTGCAGTACAACGACGGCTACAACGAGACCCTGGTCTCCTTTGCCAACGACATCCACACCCCCGAGGGCGGCATGCACGAGACCGGCTTCAAGACCGCGCTGACAAGGGTCATCAACACCTACGGCCAGAAGAACAACATCATCAAGGGCGAGGACAAGGTCTCCGGCGAGGACGTGCGGGAGGGCATTGCCGCCGTTATCTCCGTCAAGCTCCCCGAGGCCCAGTTTGAGGGCCAGACCAAGCAGAAGCTCGGCAACGCCTACATCCGCACCCTCGTGGATTCCATCGTGAGCGACCAGCTGACCACCTACTTTGAGGAGCATCCCCAGACCGCCAGGGCCGTGCTGGAAAAGGCCATGATGGCAAACCGCGCCCGCGAGGCCGCGAGAAAGGCCAAGGAGTCCGTCCGCAGAAAGACAGGGCTTGAGTCCGGGCAGATGCCCGACAAGCTGCAGGACTGCAACGAGCGCGACCCCAGCCTCTGTGAGATCTACATCGTCGAGGGCGACTCCGCCGCGGGCTCGGCCATCCAGGGCCGCGACTCCAGGTTCCAGGCGATCCTGGCCATGTGGGGCAAGATGCTCAACGTGGAGAAGGCCCGGGCCGACAAAATCTACGGCAACGACAAGCTCTATCCCCTGATCGTGGCGCTCGGCGCCGGCATCGGGGACGAGTTCAACATCGAAAAGCTCCGCTACCACAAGATCATCATCATGGCCGATGCGGACGTGGACGGCTCGCATATCCGCACGCTGCTGCTGACCTTCTTCTTCCGCTACATGCGCCCGCTCATTGAAAAGGGCTACGTGTACTCCGCCGTCCCGCCGCTCTACAAGCTGACGCGCGGCAAGACCCAGAAGGTGGCCTACTCCGACGACGAGCGTGACAGGATCAGCTCCGAGCTTCGCGCCGACAACCCCAACGCCAAGGTGGACATCTCCCGTTTCAAGGGCCTCGGCGAGATGGACCCGCACGAGCTGTGGGAGACCACCATGGACCCCACCACCCGCTCGCTGCGGCGCATCACCCTCAACGACGCCATTCAGGCCGACCAGGTCTTCACCGTGCTCATGGGCGAGGACGTGGAGCCCAGGCGCGAGTGGATCGAGCAGAACGCGAAATACGTCGTGAATCTGGACATTTAAGCCTCCCTTTTGGAAAAATAACAGGCTCCCTTTGGATAAAGGGAGCTGTCGCGAAGCGACTGAGGGATGGAAAAGACCGTCAACGCAGCTTCGATCCCCCACCGCTTCGCGGAGCCCCCTTTATGAAAGGGGGCCAAGATCAAAGACAACCTGTGGCACAGGAGGGTACAGACCCCTCAGTCCGGCCTGCGGCCGGACAGCTCCCCTGCCTAAGGGGAGCCAAAAAGGAAGGATTATAATATGGCACATAAAAGAGACTACAAACCCGAGGATATCGCCTTTCCAAATCAGGTCATCACGGAGTCAGAGCTGGTCCAGGAAATGCAGACCAGCTACATCGACTACGCCATGTCCGTCATCGTGGGCCGGGCCCTGCCCGACGTGCGCGACGGCTTAAAGCCCGTGCACCGGCGCATCCTCTACACCCTGTACGAGGACGGCCTGACCTCCGACAAGCCCTTTAAGAAGTCCGCCACCTGCGTGGGCGACGTGCTGGGCCGGTACCACCCCCACGGGGACGCCTCGGTCTATGACGCTCTGGTCCGGCTGGCCCAGGACTTCTCCATGCGCTATCCCCTCATCGACGGCCACGGCAACTTCGGCTCCGTGGACGGCGACCCCCCGGCGGCCTACCGTTACACCGAGGCCCGCATGAGCCGCATCTCCAATGAGATGCTGCGGGACATCGACAAGGAGACCGTGGACTGGGACCCCAACTTTGACGAAAGCCGCAAGGAGCCCCGTGTGCTGCCCAGCCGCTTCCCCAACCTGCTGGTCAACGGCTCAAGCGGCATCGCCGTCGGCATGGCCACCAACATCCCGCCCCACAACCTCACCGAGGTCATCAACGCGTGCATCTGCGTGCTGGAAAACCCGGAGGCGGAGCTGAGCGACCTCATGCGCTATATCCAGGGGCCGGACTTCCCCACCCGGGGCATCATCATGGGCCGCAGCGGCATCCGCGCGGCCTACGCCACCGGCAAGGGCAAGATCGTGGTGCGCGCCAGGGCGGAATTTGAGGAATTCAACCGCGACCGCACCCGCATCATCGTCACCGAGCTGCCCTATCAGGTGAACAAGCGCCAGCTCATCAAGAACATCGCCGACCAGGTGCGGGAAAAGAAGCTGGAGGGCATCTCCGACCTGCGGGACGAGACCGACCGCAACGGCATGCGCATCGTCATCGAGCTCAAGCGGGACGCCAATCCCCAGGTGGTGCTCAACCGCCT
>ONPY01000107.1 GCA_900319835.1 uncultured Eubacteriales bacterium
CCAGCATCTGCTGGCCGGGCGCAAGCAGGTGGCCATCAACTTCATGCCCGAGGGCCGCGGCTACCACAAGAAGATCGTCGCCCAGGGCTGGCCCGGCGATACGCCCGCCGAGAAGATGAAGGACTTCGGCTTCCATCTGGAGGACGGCCTGTGCATCCAGGAGGACCCCTCCACACCGCGCCCCAAGGTGGTCACCGAGGCCTATCAGGTCATGGAGTGCACCTGGATGAGCGATCTGGAGAACGCCGAGGAGGACATCGGCCGCCAGCTGGAGGACGGCTGCTACCCGCCCCCGTACCGGAACTTCAACGGCATCACCACCCAGTACGGCGCCCACTTCATCCTGCGCATTGACAAGATGCTGATGAAGCCGAAATACTATGACAACATCATCAACGGCGTCAAGGGCCGTCTGTGGCCCAATGTGCTGATCTGCCACGGCTACCGCGACAGCAAGAACTTCTGGTTTGCCAGGACCCCGCGCCTTGTGCCGGAGCTGCTCCCGATCCGCAACGCCTCCCTCTCCTCCGTCCGCTATGCCGCCGACCGCACCGACCCGGAGGTTCACTTCACCGACGACGCGCTGGAGATGCTGCTGAACGTGCCGCGCATCTTCCTGCCCACAGTGCTCAAGGGCTGTGTCGCCTGGGCCAAGGAGCACGGTGTCAAGGAGATCACGGCCGTCGAGATGAAGATCATCAACGACAAGCGCGCCAAGGAAAAAGGCAAGGGCTGAGTCCCCGCCGTTGCAAAGTTTGCTTAACACAAAAGCCTCTGATCCATCGATCGGAGGCTTTTGTGCGCTTTCTGGCAGCTTGGCGCTCACGCCTGTTTTCGGACGTACGGAAGCCTTGCCGCGCTGACCGCCGCGAGCACGGAGCCAAAGTCGCGCTGGATAGCGTTTTTCATCTTATACTAGTAATTTGTAAATTGTACTTGACATTTTGCTTTTGATGGTGTACATTGATCTTGCAGCCGGGAAGAAGCGAATTCCGGTTTGCCTGATCGGATACACAGCAAAGATTTTAAAAAAGGAGAATGCAAGATGAACGGAAATATTTTCATGTCCGCCGGCGTGGCGGTCGGCATTTTTGTGGGCCTGATCGTGGCCTTATTCCTGATAAAACTTGCAAACAGCAATCGGAAAGTCAAGTCGGAGTATGACGAGCGGCAGCTCCGGGTACGCGGGGACGCCTACCGCTATGCGTTTTACACGGTGGTGATCTGGGAGGCCGTTTTGATCGTCCTGGCCTACGGGGACTTTCATCTTCCCGTTCCCGACCTCGCCCTGCACTTTGCGGGGATCGTCGCCGGGGGGCTGGTCCTCTCCACGGTCTGCATTTGGAAGGACGCCTACTGGGGTCTCAACAACAACCGCAGAAGCTACGGGATCATCCTGGTGGTCGCAGGCCTTTTCAACGCCATCCCCGTCATCGGCAGCCTGTCCGATACGGGCGGCTCTGACTTCCCCTATGTGAATCTGCTCTGCTGCATCATGCTGGTGGTGGTCGGCGCGGAGCTGCTGCTCAAACAGATGGCAGACAGGCGGGCGGAGAGCGCGGAGGACGATGCATGAAAAATTTGAAGCTGAAAGCCGCGCGGGCGGCCAAGGACCTCTCCCAGGATGAACTGGCCAAGCTCTGCGGAGTGTCACGGCAGACCATCAGCGCGCTGGAAAAGGGCGACTACAACCCCACCATCAACCTCTGCATCGCCATCTGCCGGGCGTTGGACAAGACCCTGGACGAGCTGTTCTGGGAGGGCTGAGCGCGTTTTCTGAAGACGAAATATGTCATGCGCCCCGGCTTGCAAGAGCCGGGGCGTTATGCTAACATGGAGACAGCAAACAAGAAAGGTGGGACGCTCCATGCTGAATGCGAAGAACGGCTGTCTGCGGCTGGCCGCGGGCGAGATGGACTATATCCGTTTCGGCGGCGGGGACAGGCCGTTGGTCATGCTGCCCGGCGTGGGGGACGGTCTCAAAACCGTAAAGGGCATGGCCCTGCCCTTCGCGCTGCTCTACCGGCAGTTGGCAAAGGAATTCACCGTCTACGTCCTCAGCCGCCGCAGGGTGCTGCCGGAACACTTTACGACGCGTCAGATGGCGGAGGACCTCAGCGCGGCCATGGACGCTCTCAGGCTTACACGGGCCGCGGTGGTTGGCGTCTCCCAGGGCGGGATGATCGCCCAATGGCTGGCCCTTGACCACCCGGACAAGGTGGGAAAGCTGGTGCTGGTTGTGACGCTCGCGCGGCCCAACGACACGGTGCGCGAGGTGATCGCCCGGTGGACCACGATGGCAGAGCGCGGGGACAACCGGAGTATCATGCTCGACACGGCGGAGCGCTCCTACTCCCCAAAGCGGCTGAAGCTGGCACGGGCCGAGTACAAGCTGCTGGGCAGCGTCGGCAAGCCGAAGAGCTTTGCCCGCTTCCTGACGCAGTCGGAATCCTGCGTGACACATGATGCGTATGACAGGCTCGATCAAATTCTCTGTCCCACGCTGGTGATCGGCGGAACGGACGACCGCATCGTCACCGGCGAGGCGTCCAGAGAGATCGCCGGACGGATCCCCGGCAGCTCGCTCTATCTGTACGAGGGACTGGGACATGGACTGTATGAGGAGGCCTCGGACTTTCTGGAGCGCGTGGCGGCTTTCTGCCGGGAAACGGAGGCGCAGCATGGATAAAAGGCTGTTTGTCGGTGCCATCACAAAATTTCTGAGCGGCCTGCTGCTTCTGGGGCTGCTGCTCTTTCTCCCGGCGGGGACCTTGGCCTGGCCGGACGGCTGGCTTTTGATGGGCATTTTGTTTGTGCCGATGTTCTTCGCCGGGCTGGTGATGATGGCAAAGAGCCCGGATCTGCTGCGCCGGCGGCTCAACGCGAAGGAGGAGCAGGCCGAGCAGAAGCAGGTCATCGCGCTCAGCGGGCTGATGTTTCTCGCGGCCTTTGTGCTCGCCGGGCTCAATTTCCGCTTCGGGTGGATGGTGCTGCCGCGCTGGATCGTGTGGACAGCGGCGGCGCTGTTTCTGCTGGCCTATCTGCTCTATGCCGAGGTGCTGCGGGAAAACGTCTGGCTTTCCCGGACCGTGGAGGTGCAGGCGGGCCAACAGGTGATCGACACCGGTCTCTACGGCGTGGTGCGGCACCCCATGTACGCCGTGACGGTGCTGCTGTTTCTCTCCATGCCGCTGGTGCTGGGCTCTCCCCTCTCCTTTGCGGTGATGCTGGGGTATCTGCCGATCATCGCCAAGCGCATCTGCAACGAGGAGGCGGTGCTGGAACAGGGGCTGGACGGCTATGCCGACTACAAGCAGCGCGTAAAATACCGGCTGATCCCGGGAATTTGGTGAACAATCGACTGGAGGGTATACGATGGCCTTTGATTTCAAGAAGGAATACAAGGAGTTTTATCTGCCGAAAAACACCCCGGAGATCGTCACCGTGCCCCCGGCCCATTACATTGCTGTCCGGGGTCAGGGCGACCCGAACGAGGAGGGCGGCGCCTACCAGAAGGCCATTGGGGTTTTGTACGCGGTGGCCTACACGCTGAAAATGAGCTATAAGACCGATCACCGCATCGAGGGCTTTTACGAATATGTCGTCCCGCCGCTGGAGGGCTTCTGGTGGCAGGAGGGCGTCCAGGGTGTGGACTACGCCAACAAGGCCGCGTTTCACTGGATCTCGGTGATCCGTCTGCCGGAGTTCGTGACGGAGCGGGACTTTCGCTGGGCGGTGGAGACGGCCTCGCACAAGAAGAAGCTGGACTGCTCGGCGGCGGAGTTTCTGACCGTGGAGGAGGGGCTGTGCGTGCAGATCATGCACCTGGGGCCCTATGACGACGAGCCCGCGACGGTGGCGCTCATGGACCGCTATCTGCAGGAGAACGGCTACCGGAATGATCTGAGCGACACAAGGCTTCATCACGAGATTTACCTGTCTGACGCGCGGAGGGTCGAGCCCGCCAAGTGGAAGACCGTGATCCGCCACCCGATCCGAAAGGTGTGAGAAGATGGCATCAACCAAAGAATACCTGGATTTCGTGCTGGAGCAGCTGTCTGAATTGGACGGGATCCGCACCCGCCCCATGATGGGCGAGCATGTCCTCTACTGCGGGGGCAAGGTGGTCGGCGGGATCTATGACGACCGCCTGCTGCTGAAAACAACGCCTTCAGCGCTGCGGCTGATGGATGAGGCGGGGCTGGACGTGCAGCGGGAGCCGCCTTACGAGGGCGCGAAGGAAATGCTTCTCGCAGACATCGACCGGCGGGAACTGCTGCAGCAGATGGTGCGGGCGATCGCGGACGATCTGCCCGCACCGAAAAAGAAGCCAAAGTAAGCAGAATCGGAGGAACACGGAATGAAGCTGGAAGCCATGCGGGAAGAGCACCGGGAGGAGGTGCTGGCCATGATGCGGGTGTTTTACGCCTCACCGGCGGTGTCCACCAACGGGTCGGAGGAGATCTTCCGGGCTGACGTCGACGCCTGTCTCAGCGTTGACCCCTATCTGGAGGGTTATGTACTGACGGAAAACGGGCGGCTGCTCGGCTACACCATGCTGGCCAGGAGCTTTTCCACGGAGTTCGGAAAGCACTGTGTCTGGATCGAGGACCTGTATCTCAAACCGGAATACCGCGAAAAGGGCCGCGGGAGCGCGGCGCTGGAGGCAATCCGGAAGCTGCACCCGAAGGCGCTGCTCCGCCTGGAGGTGGAGCGGGAGAACAGCCGGGCCGTCCACGTCTACCGCAAAAGCGGCTTTGGCGAGCTGCCGTATCTGGAAATGCTGCGATAAACGATGCCCCCGGTGGCTGCCTGGCCTCCGGGGGCATCTTCTTTTAATTGGTTTCGTCTTCGCTCTCTTGGGGCCGGTTCTCCATGCCCCAGTCGCAGAGCTTGTCCAGCACCGCCACCAGAGAGTGTCCCCGCTCCGTCAGCCGGTACTCCACCCGGGGCGGCACCTCCGGGTACATGCGCCGGTGGATCAGGCCGTCTCTCTCCAATTCCTTGAGGTTTTGGCTCAGCGTCTTGTCCGCCACCCGGCCCAGATAGCGCTGCATCTCGTTAAAGCGCACCGGTTCATACTCCATCAGGCAGTAGAGGATGATGGGCTTGTACTTGCCGTTGATCAGCGACAGAGTGTAGCTGTAGCCGGTGTCCTCGAACTTTGCGCCGGTGATGGTCTTGTTGCTCATTACTTTCTCCCAGGTAAGTACCTTACTTATATGTAGGTACTTGATATTTCTTTGGCTTCATGATAACATAAGTTCCGTTCAAAAGCAAGCGGCAATTGCCCGCTCATTGAAAAATAATCAGGAGGAGAAAACCAATGAAGGATTTCGGCGTACAGCCTTTCCTGTTCCCTATGCCCACCTACATGATCTGCACCTACAACGAGGACGACAGCGTTGACGCCATGGCCATGGCCTGGGGCGGCATCTGCGCAGAAAACATGGTGGCCCTGAACCTGGAGGAGGACCACAAGACGGTCGCGAACCTGAAGGCCCGCGGCGCCTTCACACTCTCCGTCCCCGGCGCCGACACGCTGGCGGAGTCCGATTTCATGGGTCTTGTCAGCGGCGGCAAGTTCCCCGGCAAGTTTGAGCGCACCGGTCTGCACGCGGTCAAGAGCGAGCGCGTGGACGCGCCCGTGATCTGCGAATACCCCCTGACGCTTGAGTGCAAGGTGCTGGAGATGCAGCAGCAGCCCTACGGTCTGCGCGTTCTGGGCGAGATCGTCAACGTCATGGCCGATGAGAAGATCCTGGACGAAAAGGGCAAAATCGACTGCGGCAAGATCGGCGCCTTCCTCTTTGACCAGATGCGCCACGACTACTACGCCGTGGGCGAGGTGATCGGCAAGGCCTGGAGTTCCGGCGCCCCTCTGCTTCGCGAGAAGAAGTAAAACACCCGTGTGGTTTTGCAAAACTCTGCCGTACTCCAAAAGAAACAGCCAGCTCTTTCGAGTTGGCTGTTTCTTTCAGACTGTAGACAAACCTCAAATAATGCGTCATTCCGAGCCAGTGAGCACACTGGCGTGGGAATCCGTTCTCCGGTGAAATGTCAGGAATCATGCGGCTTTCGGGGAATACGGATTGCCACACCACTACAGTCTGAGCCGCCCTGAAAACAGGGCGGCTTAAATCGTCTTTGTGCTCAATTTTGGGGGCAGCTCAATCCTTTGCTCAATCCTTTTACATTTTGGAGCGGGAGGGGCATTTTGCGATTTTACTTGAAAAGTATAGATAAAAAACAAAACGCCGCAAATCTTAACGATTCACGGCTTAAATGTTGGAGCTGCTACCCAGATTCGAACTGGGGACCTCATCCTTACCAAGGATGCGCTCTACCTGCTGAGCTATAGCAGCAAAGTACATGCCCCTGAATAGGGGCATGTGTGGCGACCGAGAAGGGACTTGAACCCTCGACCTCCGGCGTGACAGGCCGGCGTTCTAACCGACTGAACTACTCGGCCACGGCTTGATTATAATAGCAAAAGCATTTCCATTTGTCAAGGGTAAATTTCAAATTCTTTCGAGTTTTTTTGCCGTCGGCAAAACGCCGTTTTTCCTACTGCCTGTGCGGTTTTCACGCGATCGGGACGGGAGGGCGCTTTCCCTCTTTCTGGAAATCGCCTCTCCCTCACGCCTCCTTCTTCTCCTTAAAGAACACATGGAAGGTCAGGTATTCCGCCAGCAGGCACACGGGCAGAGCCGCCAGCACGTCCAGTGCGGAGTGCTGCTTGACAAAGCAGACGGCCAGACAGATCATGATCACCACGAAGGTCAGCAGAACTTTGCTCCATACGGGCAGCGCCTTGTCCTTGAGCCCCACGGAGAGGATGCCCATGGAGTAGGCCACATGCAGGGAGGGGCAGACACCGGTGCTGGTGTCAAAGGAATAGATGAAGGCCATGATCGCCGTCAGCACGTTTTCCCGGGGAAAGACGGCCGGGCGCAGGTCCTGGCGGCTGGGCCAGAGCACATAGACGGTCATGGCCACCACCTGGGTCACGATGATGTAGGTCTGCAGCTTGCTGAACTTGTCCGCATCGTAGAGGAAATAATAGAGCAGTGAGCCGAACACCAGCAGATACCAGCCCGCATAGAAAATCAGGAACCACTCGTTGAAGGGGATCAGGTCGTCCAGCGCGCAGTGCATGGGATGGCAGCGCTCCGGCGGGATCAGGTTCTCGGTGATGAAGTACATGGTGAAGTAGAACACCCAGCCCAGCACCAGCAGGACATGGCGATAGCGCGGCTCCCTGACTGTGGAGAGGGAGAGCTCGCGATAATCAATCATCGGTTTTTTCATGCTTGTCGTAGACCTCGAGAGGAATGTTTTTGGGGTAATCCCGCTTGGAGATATTGGGATAGGGCACCACGGTGTGCTCCGGCAGGGAGACGGCGATCTCCGTGATGCGGTCCATCAGCGTGTCGCAGATTCGCCGCCGCTCCAGGGCGATGGGGGCGTCTGGGTCGAAGGTCACCGGTTCGCCGTAGGTGGCGACAGAGAGCTTCGGCGCAATATAGACGGGAACAAAACGCAGGGCTTCCCCCGTCTTCTTATAGTAGAAGCGGGCCACGTCCACAAATTTGTCCTGAAAATCGTGGACAATGTTGTTGTGCTCGTCATAGTGCTCCGGGAAGATCACGACGCGATAGCCCTGCTGCAGCTGTTCCACCGTGCGGCGGAACGTGGTGATGAGCCGGGTGTCGTGGTAGACGGGAATGGTGTGGGCGTTGTTGAACACGCAGACAGCCAGCGGCGTGATCACATAGCTTGCGATCTTGAAAAACCAGAGGGTCCACTTGGGCTTGCCGGACCAGAAGTCCCGGAAGGCGTACGGCGGCACCTCTTTCCAGTGCATCATCTCGCCGGCGCACCAGATGGAGTGCCGCCCCGGGGTATAGAGCTCGCCCATAATGGGGCCGTACATCTGGCTGTGGTTGCCTACGATCACGCACGGTCCCTCCGGCAGA
>ONPY01000106.1 GCA_900319835.1 uncultured Eubacteriales bacterium
CCTTTTTTTCCCATGCTCTCACTCCCTTCGCTCCTATTCTACAACAAAAAATGAAAGTAGGCACTTTTTCAGTGTCTACTTTCATCTTACCAGGTGCAGGATAAGTTTTCTTATCCTCCCCGTTTTTTACAGCGGCTGCTTTTTGATCTGTGCCCAGCGGCGGGGGTATTTCGGCGGCGTCGAGGCAAGCTTGCGGATCGCAATGACGCTGTGGACGACGTCGGTGCCGGGAACGATGTAATCATATTCCGCTTCCACCTCTCCGCCGAGCAGCCGGATGGCACGCCGGGCTTCAGCCAACTCCCCGGCGTGATCGCGGCTTTTCATCGCAAGAAAGACACCGCCCGGTTTCACATAGGGCAGGCAGAGTTCGCAAAGAAGATCAAGCCTGGCCACGGCACGGGAGACAGCCGCGTCAAAGGCTTCACGACAGCCGTCGGGTATTTCCTCGGCGCGGGAATGGAAACACGCAACGTCCGATAAACCGAGAGCGGAGCAGGTGTCACGCAAAAAACCGATGCGCTTGTCAAGACTGTCGAGCAGCACGAGCGAAAGCGAGGGACAGGCAATCTTCAGAGCAAGGCCCGGAAAACCGGCGCCGGTGCCCACGTCGATCACGCGCTTTCCTGCGAGCGGAACAAAACGTAAAAGCGCGGCGCTGTCGAGAAAATGCAGCCGCGCGATCTCATCCTCGCCCGTGATTGCGGTGAGATTCATGACCTTATTTGTTTCCGCAAGCGTGTCGGCATACAGCCGGTATCGCTCAAGCGCACGCGCGTCGAGCGAAAGACCGAGCTCGTCAAAGCCGGCACGAAGGATCTCCTCCAGCATACTTCTCTCAGCCCTGCGCCAGCGTGAGTTTGAGCGCCTGCGCCAGCTGATCGGGACAGGAGGTGGCCTTGCGGCCGCAGCGTACGCCCTCGAGACGGCGGATGACCTCTTCAACCTCCATACCCTCGACCAGCCGGGAGATGCCCTGCAGGTTGCCGTCGCATCCGCCCATGACCTTAAGGCCCGTCAGGCGGCCTTCCTCGATCTCGATCTCCATGAGCTGTGAGCAAACGCCCTTCGGACGATAGGTGAATTTCATATCTGTATTCTCCTTGCTTTGCTTTTTCTGCATGATAGCACGCTTCTCCCGCCTTCGTCAAGAGAAGCGCCGCCGAGGGGCGGTATATCGCCGGACCTGGTGTGCATACGATGAGGTGAAAGGCAGGGGAGAGATGAGCCATGGGAGAAGCAAAGAAGCTGGCGCTGCTTGGCGCGTGCGCCCTGTTGGTGTACATGCTCTGGCACGGGCAGGATGTGCATCAGACGACGGAACAGCCTGCGCAGACCCGGCATGTTCAGGAGCATGACGCGCAGACAGAAGCGATCTCGGAGACGGCAGACGGGGAAAACGCGGATGCCGCCTTGAGCGTACCGGCTTCCGCCACGACGGAATGGGAGGAGAGCTTTTTTGTCTCCTCGCAGGCGGAGGAGGCCGTGGAAATGACGATCGGAAACGCCGCGCTCATCAAAAACGAGACGCACTATGAGATCGATCCCTCCGAGATCGTCCGCAGCGGAACGGGTATTCGCCTGAACGCGGGAGAGCCGCAGATCCTGATCATCCACACCCATTCCTCTGAAGCCTATACACAGGCCGGTCTTGACCGCTATGAGGAGAGCGATACCTGCCGGACGGAGGACAGCGAGCACAACATCATCCGTGTCGGCGACGAGCTGGCGCGGCTTTTGGAGGAGGCAGGGCTGAACGTCCTGCACGACCGCGGCGTTTATGATTATCCGAGCTATACCGGCTCCTATACGCGTTCGGGCTCAGCCGTGGAGCAATATCTGCGCGATTATCCGTCCATCCGCATCGTGCTGGATGTCCACCGTGATGCGCTTGGGACGGACGATGTGATCTACAAGACCGTGGCGGAGGAGGAAGGGACATGCGCCAGCCAGGCCATGCTGCTCGTGGGAACGGATGAGAGCGGCCTGGAGCATCCTCAGTGGCGTGACAATCTGTCGCTGGCACTGTATCTGCAGAACGCGGTGCTGCATGCCCACCCGACGCTGATGCGCCCGGTTGCCGTCGTGCCGCAGCGCTATAACCAGCAGCTATGCAGCGGGATGCTGATCCTGGAGGTGGGCAGCAGCGGCAATACGATGCAGGAGGCGCTCGCCGCCATAAGACTCTTTGCACAGGCTGCGGCGCCGGCCCTGCTGGAGCTTGTGAAGTAATTGCTTTGCGGATTTTTGACTTTACAAAAAGTGCGGCTCATGCTATATTGAAGCCATAAGCAAACCTTGTATTTTTACTGATAAAGGAGAGAATTACGTATGAAAAAATGGGTCTGCCCCGTATGCGGCTACGTCCATGAAGGCGATACGCCTCCCGAGTTTTGCCCGCAGTGCAAGGTCCCCGGCTCCCGCTTTACAGAGATGAAGGGCGAGCTGACTTGGGCCGCCGAGCATGTGGTCGGGGTTGGAAAAACCTTCGGCGCCGAGGTGCCGGAGGATGTCCAGCAGCATATCATAGACGAGCTCCGCTCCAACTTCAACGGCGAGTGCAGCGAGGTCGGCATGTACCTGGCCATGGCACGCGTTGCCCACCGCGAAGGCTATCCCGAGATCGGCCTGTACTGGGAAAAGGCCGCTTATGAGGAAGCTGAGCATGCCGCCAAGTTTGCCGAACTCCTCGGCGAGGTTGTCACCGACAGCACCAAGAAGAACCTGGAGATGCGCGTTGATGCCGAGAACGGCGCCACGTCCGGCAAGTTTGAACTGGCCAAACTGGCGAAGAAGTACAATTTGGACGCCATTCACGACACCGTCCATGAGATGGCCCGCGACGAGGCCCGCCATGGCAAGGCTTTCAAGGGCCTGCTGGAGCGTTACTTCGGCAAGTAAGAACCGGAACGGACCGGCTTTTTACAACGGATACATAATGAAAAGGAGGCTTGAACTATGAAATATGTCTGCAATCTCTGCGGCTGGGTCTACGACGAAGAGGAGCAGGGCGTGAAATGGGAAGACCTTCCCGAAGATTTCGCCTGTGAACTCTGCGGCGCCGGAAAGGACGATTTCAGCCCCGAGGAATAATCCTTTTTGGTTACAGGCAGACCGGAAACCGTGTTTCCGGTCTGCTTTTGTTTTGCATAAATTCTTACGAAGAGTGAAAAAACAGTAAAATAAAAAATGCATAGATAAATCGAAAAGCATGTGTTATAATGTCAAAAAGATTATGACAACAAAATTATGACAACTTTTTCCCTGCCAAGACGAAAAATGAATCGGAAAGGCGGATTGAAACAATGAATAAGGAAGCAAAGAAGCCGCGCGGTTTTTATGTGGAGAAGGGGAGCTTTTTTGTACATGCGGCGGTTATTCTCCTTGCGCTCTCCATGGCGGTCAGGCTGCTCGGAACGATGCAGCTTTGGGGCGATATGTTTGCTCTTGCCACACAGATCGTGCTGCCGGTGGTCTGTGCGCTTCTGTTCATCCTGTTTGCACTGCTCTTCGGCCGCATCGCGCTGTGGACGACGATCCTGCCCGTCCTCGGGGGAGCAGCCTTCTTCATCCTGTCTGCAACGAACGGAAACGGACAGATGCGCATGATCATCTGTATTGCCATCGCCTTTGTTGCGGCCTTCGTCTATACGGCGACGCTTGCCGGCATGATCCGCACCAAATGGCTGAATGTGATCGTGTTTGCCCTTATCCTGGCCTACCAGATCGTTTTTCTGGCGCTCCCTGTCTTCTCGGATGCCAACAATCCCGTCAGCTTTGCAGATGGGATGACGCTTCTCTCGTCCATCGGCATCATTCTGGCCATGTTTTCCTTTTCCCTTGCCATTCGGCGTGCCAAGCAGACGAAGGAAGCACCGGAGCTGCCCAAGATCAAAGACCCTGTTGTGATCACACCGGAGCAGCCTGCCGAGCCGGAGGAGAGCAAAGCGACAGCAGATGAGACCGGGGAAAACGAATGCGAACGCTCCTCCGCAGAAGAGACGGGCCCCAAGCCGGAAGAGCACGAGGAAACACAGCTCACGGACGAGCTTCCCGCACAGGAGACAAAAGAGAAGGACGAGAATACACAGCTATAAAATGCCTTCCATCGGGTGATACCATGAACGAATCCAATAAAACGGCCTCCTCCAAGACTTTTACCGGCAAGCATGAGACGGCGTCGATGACGGCGCAGCAGGCGGCGGTAACGGCAAGACTGAGAAGAGCCGAACAAATCAAAAAAAGAAATCAGAAGCGCACGCTGTATATTGTCTTTACGGCGCTTGCAGCGGCCACCATCATGGTAGCGGCCTTCATCCTGAAGGGCGCGGCCGAGCAGCGCAGTTATAACACCTATTACAGCAATGCGCTGCAGGATTACTATAACGGCGAGTATGACAGCGCTCTTGCCAGCCTGCGCCGTGCCTCCTCGATCTCTGAAACAGAGGAATGCACCATGCTGATGGTGGACTGCTATGAGAAGCAGGAAAACTATAAAAAGGCGCTTTCCCTGCTGGAGGAGATGTACAAGCAGGATAAAAGCAGCGCCGTGATCCCTGCGCGGATCGCTGAGATCAAGGAGAAAGCCGCTGAGGAGAAAAATGAGGGCATGGTCTCTGTCGCGGGAAAGAGCTATGAGCTTACAACCTCCTCCCTTTCGCTGCAGAACACGGGACTGGGCGACGGCGTGCTCGGAGACGTAGTGAAGCTCTATTCGCTTTCCACGCTTTCGCTGACCGGGAACAATCTTTCCGATATTTCTCCGCTCTCCACGCTCGGCGGGCTGGTCTACCTGGATCTGAGCGACAATGCGATCTCCGATCTGCGGCCGCTTTCAAACCTGCATGAACTCAAGACCCTTTATATCGACAACAATCCCGTTACTGATTTCTCTGCGCTCTATTCACTGCCGCAGTTGGAAATGCTCTCGATCCGAGGCATCGGGATCACGGCGGATCAGCTCAAGGAGCTGTCCGCGGCGCTTCCGAACTGCGCGATCCACTGTGAGACCGCACAGGAGACTGTCAGCGAGATCACACTGGGCGGTGCTACGTTTAAAACGGATACGACCGAATTGAATCTGAGCAACATGGGCATATCCGACATTTCCGCGCTCAGGGCCTGCAAGGGCCTCAAGAAACTGGACATCACCGGAAACAGCGTCTCGGATCTCACGCCGCTGATGGATCTGCCGGCACTGGAGTGGCTGAATATCAAGGACAATACCGTTACGGATCTGCGGCCGCTGATGGGATTGGGACACCTTCGCTACCTCAACGCCGAGGGAAACGGGATCACCGGGACGGCGGCCTTTTCGTCCATGCCGAGCCTAAGCGAGCTGTATCTTGCCTTTAACCAGCTTGGCGATCTCTCCGGCCTGGCCGGACTCAAATCGATCCGCATCCTTGGGCTGGAAAGCACCGGCCTGACAGACGAAAAGCTGCCGCAGCTCTATCCGCTCGACAGCCTGGATACGCTTCGGATCTATGACAACCCCACTCTCGGCGGGGAAGCTGTGGAAGAGCTGAAGGCCAGGCTTCGCGGCTGTAATGTGCAGCACTCGGAACTGCTGTATTCCATCGAGCTGGGCGGAGAGAGCTATAAAGAAAATATCACGGAGCTCTCTTTGTTCGGAAAGGGCATCAGCGATATCACACCGATCAATCGCTTTAAAAAGCTGGAAAAACTTGACCTCGGAAGCAATGAGATCGAAAATATATATATGTTCCAGTACACAGTTGCTCCGCTGCGGGAACTGAAGCTCGGAAACAACCGGATCTCGGATGCGACGCCGCTGATGTATCTCGGCTCGCTTGAACGGCTGGACGTCTCAGGCAATAACATCAGCTCAGTGTCGCCGCTGAAGCTGATGACGTCGCTGAAATGGCTGAACATCAGCTACAATCCCATTGATGAGGAAGCCCTGGAGGAGCTCAGAGCCGCGCTGCCTGACTGTGAGATCATTTTTGACCACTAAGCGGATAAAATGAAAAAAACACGCCATGGAATGAAGTGAACCCCAAAAGTTAGACATTTATTGAATTAGGCGACCTGAAGGGTCTGGTATCTGTGTTGAGCAGGTGTCAGGCCCTTTAGTTTTAGCTT
>ONPY01000105.1 GCA_900319835.1 uncultured Eubacteriales bacterium
CAAACCTTTTATGATAATATGGCTTCTCAGTATGACAAGCTGTTTATGGACTGGAATGCTACTACTCAGGAACAGGCCGTTTTATTGAATAGAATCTTTCATAATTATGGCTTCAACACCAATGCCCATATTCTTGACTGTGCCTGTGGGATCGGAACACAGGCAATCGGTCTGGCAGCCCTCGGATATCCGGTAACTGCTTCGGATATCAGCGATGGAGAATTAGTTGAAGCCAAAGCACGGGCAGAGAGTCAAGGGGTTTCAATCCGTTTCGAACATGCAGATTTCTGTGCCTTGGCTGACACCTTCTCTGAGCGGTTTGACATTGTAATTGCAATGGACAATGCACTGCCGCACATGCTGACAAGCGAGTGCTTGAAAGTGGCTGTCGGGAGCATTATTGGGCAGATCAAAACAGGCGGTCTCTTTGTGGCCAGCATCCGCGATTATGACAGCCTTCTGGAAAATAAGCCGCCTTATTCCCCGCCTTATATCCATAAGACGGAAAAAGGACAGCGCGTTTCTTTTCAAACGTGGATTTGGAACGGGGATAACTATCAATTGACGCAGTACATGATCGATGACGAGGAGAATCTGCAGATCGGCAAGTTCGTTTGTGAATACCGGGCTACCCGCAGAGAAGAATTAACGAATCTGCTTTTATCCAATGGTTGCAGTCAGGTGATTTGGAAATTTCCGGAGGAATCAGGATTCTATCAGCCGATTGTTATAGCCAGAAAGTAAATATTCAGTTTATCACTATGCGTTATTAAGCGCTTCTTCCTTTTACGGAAGGGGCGCTCGTTTTTTCTGCCGCAGCGTGCGATTCCTGAAGCGCCCCTGCGATGAAAAACCGGATCCCGCCCGTAGGGGAGACCCTCGGGCCTCCCGCAAAGCCTCCCTTTGGATAAAGGGGATTGCACCCTGCCGCTGCCTGCGGCAGAAAAAGGCGGGGCGCAATCTCCGCAGCCGCGCCATTGGCGGGCCGTTGCGAATGGCAATCGCGGCAAGGTGGCATGTGCCGCGCGTAGCGAGGCGGAGGGATCGATGCGCGCGGGACCTTCGATCCCCCACCGCCTGCGGCGAAGCCCCCTTTCCGAAAGGGGGCCAAATACAGATCGCCCGAGCGGTGAGCTCCCCGTTTAAAAAACTTCCCGGCGAAACCGTATCAGTGTACGATTTCGCCGGGGAGTTTTCCTTATCAGAACAGGTTGCCGAGGAAGGCCATTGCATAGAAGGCCGTGCCGATGATCAGCCAGATCTTGGCCGAGGACAGCAGCTTTGCCTTCTGCACAAGGGACACGGCCTTGCGGGCCTTGATGGTCTTGACCAGACCCACGATGCCGGGGATGCTGCACAGCACCGTCAGGATGATGCTCCAGACCAGCATCAGCGTCTCGTCCGGCAGCTGAGGGACTTCTTCCTCCACAGGCGCGGACTGGGACATGGTGTAGTCGTTGGGCACGTTGTCGGGCCGGGGATTCTGGGCGGCGGCCTCCTGCCTTCTCCGCTGCTCGGCCTCCCAGAGCTTGCGGGCCTCCTCGCGCTTTCTGCGCGCCTCCTGCTCGCGGCGGTAGTCGTTGTCGTACGCCACGCCCTCCATCACGCTGGCGTAACTCGGCGCCTGGACTGCCGCGGCGGCTGCGGCGGCGGGAGCCGCTGCGCTGGCGGCAGCGGGGGGCGCGGCCTCGGCGGGCTTTGCCGCCTGGGGCATCCCCCAGAGATCGGGCTCCAGCGTCAGCTCCGGCACCTTCTCTTCCCGGGCGGGGGGCACAGGGGCCGGGGTGGATTGCAGCGCGGGATGATTCAGCAGCGCGGGGTCGTCGGTGTAGACGGGCTCGCTGGGCATCTCGGGCGCGGCGAGCTTTGCGCCGCAGTTGGCGCAGAACTTGTGGCCCTCTTCGATGGGCGCGCCGCAGTTCGGGCAGAATTTCATTTGTGTCCCCTCCTGTTGAAATGGTACTGTTTCTATCAGACGCAAATCATATGAAAACGTTTCATATGGAACTTCATTTCGATTGCAAAACGATCTTTCAAAGCAAAGCGTCGGCTTTGCTTTGATGAGGAATAAGGCGGGAGCGGATGTGCAGCTTTCACCGCTGAGGTGGAAGCGGAACGCAGCGAGCGTCTTATGACGACGGTGCGAGAAAGGCAAAGGCGGGCAGGTTGCGCAACAGGGCAAAGCCCAGCAGCAGGGCCAGGGCGGCGGCGCCGCACCAGTCGGGCAGCCGTGCTTTTTTCAGGCCCAGCCCGGGAAAGACGACGCGCAGATATTCCCACCCGAGCACGCCGCCGCAGAGAAGACCCAGCGGCAGCGCCAGCAGGTTATGGCCCAGACAGGCCCACAGGTCGCCCCGCAGCAGAGCCCGGGCCGCGCGGCCGGAACCGCAGCCGGGGCAGTAGAGCCCCGTGAGCTCATAGATGGGGCAGAGCAGATGCCCGCCCCGGAGAAACCAGATCAGCCCCAAAACCAGCAGCGCCGGGGCCGCGGCGCCGAGGATCAGCCGCTTGAGAGGCGGGCGCTTCATGGCCTTCACCGTCTCACTTCCGGCAGCTGAACAGGATGACCTGCCGCTCCCGGGCGATCTCCTCCAGCAGCTTCATGGCCTGGTCCAGGCGCTCATCGTCCAGGTTCACCAGCGCGTCGTCCAGAATCAGGGGGCAGGGCTCCCCGTCGGGCAGCGCCAGCTCGCACACCGCGAGGCGCACGGCCAGATACATGATGTCCATGGTCCCCGCGGAGAGGTACTCCGCGTTGCGGGCTACGCTGTCGTCCTGGGCCCGCGTCATGGCGGAGAAGTCCCGGTTGATCAGCACGTCGGCGTAGCGCCCGCCGGTCACGGCGGACATGTAGCTCGAGGCCACGCGCCCCAGCTCCGGGGAGAAGCGGCTCTGGATCTCCTCGTCGGCCTCGCCCAGGGTGTCCAGGGCCAGACGGATGGCGTCGAACTCGTCGCAGAGCTGCTCGTACTCCTCCTTCATGCAGGTCAGGGAGCTCGAGAGCACCAGGGGATCGCCCATGGCGGCGAGCCGCCCGCTCACGGCGGCAAGCTGCCGGCTCAGCGCCTCGGCCTCCTGCCGCTTGGCGGTGAGGGCGCGGCTGAGCTTGGCGGCCTCGGAGCTGCCGTCGGCAAAGTCCAGCTGCTGCAGCGCGGCCTCCTCCATGGTGTTGAGCGAACTGCGCGCGCTCTCGAAGGCGCCGCGGGTCTTTCGCTCCTCCTTCTCGGCCTGCTCCATGGCCTCCCAGAGCAGCTTGTGTTCCTCCAGCGCGCTCTGGATCTCCGATACGGAGCGGGCCTGGTATTTGTCAAAGAGATCTTTTCGCCGGCCCCGGGCGATCTCGCGCATCCGGCGCGCCTTGCCGTAGCGCAGCAGCAGAAACACCGCCGCAAGGCAGACGACCGCCGCGCCGATCACCAGCGGCAGCATGCGGAACCGGGAATACAGAAGCGCCAGCACCAGCGCCGCCAGCATACAGAGGATCGCCCACAGCGGGGTGGCGCTCTTCTCGGCGGCGGCCTTCAGTCGGCCCAGCTCCCGCACATCGTCGGCCACCTGGCCCTCCAGCGTGTCCGGATCCTTCAACCCGAAGCGGCCCCGCCGCAGCTCCTCCCGGCGCTGTGAGAGCGCGGCCATGGCCTCGTCGTGCTTCTCCGAGCTGCTGCGCAGCCCGTCCCGGCCCTTGCCCAGGCGGTCCAGCGCTTCCTTGCGCTGGCGGCGCCGGGCCTCGGTGACCTGCTGCTCCAGCTCCGCGCAGTCCTTGCGGGCGCTGTCCAGCCGGTCCTCCAGCTCCTCAATGCTCTGCATCGAGCCGCTCATTTCCTCCAGCTTGCGCTGGGTCTCGTCCATTTTGCCCTCCAGCTCCGGCAGCATGCCGCGCCGGTTCCAGCGGCGCTTGCGCTGCCATGCCCGCAGGCGCTCCTCCGCCTCGGAGTAGGAGCAGCCCTCCTCGCCGCTGGAGACGATGGCGCTGATGCGCTTCTCCAGCTCGGGACTGCCCTTGACGGCCACGGTGCCCTGGGCGATGAAGGCGCTGCGGCGGAACACGTCCTTGCTCACGCCGGTGAGCATCTCCCCGGCGTTGGAGCCGTTGAGCCCCTTGACGGGGACGTTGGTGCCGGTGTAGACGGCCTCAAACTCCTGCATGGGGGCGTTCTTGGCCTTGGTGCGGCGGGTGACGGTGATGTCGCAGCGGTCGCTTGTCAGCTCCATGGTGCCCTCCATGGGCGCCCCCGACCAGGGGGCGTAGCGCAGCTTGTCCGGCAGGAAGCCGGCCTTGGCCCGCTCGGAGGTGTCGATGCCGTAGAGCATGGCCTGGATGAAGGCGCACCAGGTGGATTTGCCGCTCTCGTTGGGGGCGTAGATGACGTTCAGCCCGTCGTGAAAGCGCAGGGTCTCATTTTCCAGCTTGCCGAAGGACGCGGTGAGCTTATGAATCTTCATGGCGCACCACCTCCTCCCGGTTGTCCAGCGCGGCCAGACCCCAGCGGGCGGCCTGTTCGATCCTGCGGCGCTCGAGCTCGTCCGGGGCCGCGTCGTACAGGGCGCGCAGCTTCTTCAAAAACAGCCCGCGCAGCGTGTCGTCCCCGGCTTTTTCCCAGAGGGAGCGGCGCACCCTCGTCTCGTCTCTCAGCTGCAGCTCAAAGAACAGCTCGCCGAGCGCGCTCTGCAGGCGGCCGAGATCGGGACTCTCGTCCGTCTCCCCGGTGAGCACGATCCGGTAGATATCCCGCACGGTCTCGTCCGGCAGGGAGGTGTGGATCGCCAGCAGCGGGTCCGCCCCGGTGACGTCCACCCTCAAAACCTCGTAGCGGCGCTGGGCGATGCAGCGCGTCTCCAGCGCGCAGCCCGCGTCCGAGAGGGTAACGAGATTCACGGTCTTCTCCCCTGTCTCGTCAAATCCGCGCCCCTCGGGGCAGCCGGGCCAGGCGTACCAGGTGTCCCCGGCCTTTTTCAGGCCGCTTGCCCTGTGGATGTGGCCCAGGGCCGCGTAATCGATGCCGGAGGCGGCCAGCTCCTCCTCGGTGATGGGGTCGTATTTGGAATCCCGGACGCCCACCTCGCCGTGCAGGCAGAGCAGGTTGCGCACGCCCTCCCGCCGTTCGGCGGCAAAGCCGCGCAGCAGCGGCCCCGCGTGCTTTTCGGTAAAGCCCGCGCCGTAGACGCAGACCTCCAGCTCCGGCAGCAGCACGGCGGTGACGGTGGGTTCGGTAAAGATATGTACGTTGTCCGGCAGCTTCAGCCGCGCCCAGGGGGACTGGGGGGTGTAGCGGTCGTGGTTGCCGGGGGCGAGAAAGACCGGCACGCCCATGGCGCCGAGCCAGCGGATCAGCTCCTCGCCGGTCTCAAAGTAGCTGTTGTCGCTGTCCAGCAGGTCGCCGGAGAGCAGCACCAGGTCCGCGTTCTCCTCCCGGACCAGGTCGGCCAGTCTCCGCAGCAGCTCGCGCTGCTCGCCGCGGCGCATGGCGGCCTTGCCGGCGGAGAGCCCCTCAAAGGGGGAGTCCAGGTGCAGGTCGGCGCTGTGCAGGATCTTGAGCGTCCCGCTCATGTCAGCCGCACCCCCTCCGCAGCGATACACCTGCCGGTCTCGGTGTCGACGGTGAAGACGCAGCCCTCCAGCTTGGTGGGGCCCTTCGCGGCCTCATAGCGCCGCGGGGGATCGCCCATGAACTTGCCGATGCTCTGCTGGGGGTCGATGCCGAGGACGGACTGCACCGCCCCGGTCATGCCGAGATCGGTGATGTAGCCGGTGCCGTTTGGCAGCACGCAGGCGTCGGAGGTCTGCACATGGGTGTGGGTGCCCCAGACGGCGCTGGCCTTCCCGTCGAGCAGGAAGCCCATGGCGCGCTTTTCGCTGGTGCCCTCGGCGTGAAAGTCCACCAGGATGATCTTCTCGCGGATCTCCGCCATGTAGCCGTCGGCGATGACAAAGGGGTTGTCGGTGTTGGAGTCGAGCGTGAAGCGGCCCATGAGATTGAGCACGCAGATGTCCCCAAAGTCCCGGTGGAACACCGCGATGCCGCGGCCGGGGCACTGGGGGGCAAAGTTTGCCGGGCGCAGGATCTTGGTGCGCTCTTCCAGGTAGGGCTGCAGCTCGGTGCGGGTCCAGGTGTGGTTGCCCAGAGTGATCGCGTCGGCGCCGGCGCGGAAGATCAGGTCGGCCTGCCGGGGAGTGATGCCCACCACGTTTGCGTTCTCGCCGTTGACCACGGTGAAGTCCAGGCTCAGATCCGTTTTATACTGTTTCAGATGCTTTTCCAGGTGGTCAAGTCCGGGCTGACCGCAGACGTCGCCCACCGCCAGAATGCGAATTTCCATGAGAGCCTCCGGGAAAGGGTACTGTTATTTCATCTAAATATTCTACCACAAATTGCATGGGTGTAGCAAGCGCTTTGCGACACATAATAGGGATACCTGAAAAAAGGAGGAAACCAGAATGAACAAACGCAACTTTGCAGTCGGTATGGGCATGGGCCTGGTGGTGGGCGGCTGCGCCGTGTACGCCATGCGCCCGAGAAAGAGCGGGGTCAAGACGGTCGTCGGCCGCACGCTGAAGACCATGGGCGAGGTGGCCGACGCCGTCTCGGAGCTCATGGGCTGGTAGAGTCAAACGAACGCGGAGAGGTCACCGTGCCGCCCAAAGAGCGACACGGAAGACCGCCCGCGTTCGTTTGACTTTTCGAATCGAAGCGCGAGGGCTTCGATTCGGGGATGCGGGCGGCCGCAAGAGCCGCCCCTACAAACCGTCATTCCGAGCCAACGCGACGCGCGGGAAGCGTGCGACACGGTCCTTACCTCGTTGGTGTGCACACCGGCGTGGGAATCCGTTGTTGCGGGAGACAGACGCCCAGCCCAGGTGTCATCCCGAGCGACCGCAGGGAGTCGAGGGATCTCAAACCCCGGACGTGTATGGAACAGATCTGCGCGCTTGAGATCCTTCGCTTCGCCCAGGATGACAAAAGCGGGGAGCGGATGCAGCGCCGTAGGGGTGATTCACGAATCATCGGCGAAACCCACCGCAAATTTTTTCAAAAAGTGTAGGGTTTACAATGATGTGTGACAGAAGGTAAAAAAGAATAGCGAATAGAGAGTACCTGTGTTAGGGTTGAGTTGCTCAGACAAAACCGAAAGGC
>ONPY01000104.1 GCA_900319835.1 uncultured Eubacteriales bacterium
TCTTCTTTTTTTCTTTTTTCTGTTCGATCGACGCAAGGTGCTGCCGCTCAAAACTTTTGTTCAGTCTTCGTTTGTTTCCCTGGATCATATAGTATTCGACCGCCAGCTCTGCAAGCAGAAGACGCCGGTATGCGCTGCATCCGGAATCATCGACCGTTTCGATCGCGTCGATCAGCACTCCGGCATATTCCACACCGCCTTCGTGCAGGAGACGCTGTGCAAAGCTGTAGAAATCATATACGAAGTCATTGTAGATGGTCTTATTGCAGATACGCGAAGCCAGTTCTTCGACGCAGTCCTGCAATGCATCTGTTTCTCCGGTGGAGAATGCGAAATTGGCACGGAGCAGGAGGAGTGTCATCTGGATTGTTTCTTCCACTTCGGCTCCGGCAAGGATCTTTTCGGCTTTCTTAAGCGCGGACTCGGCTTTTTTGATTTCGCCGGCATTCAGGGTGTTGAGCCCGATGTTCAAATAGGCGACCGCGAGGTTCTGGTCGGACAGCACATCAGTGCTGTGACGGCGGACAACCTTAGCCGCAAAACGCGTATGCCTGATCGCATTGGCATAATCGCCGATCTCAGTAAGCAGATTCCCGAGATTGGCTTCCAAAATGGCTCTTACCAGAGACTCGGAATTATCTCGAACCAGCGAATACCCCATGTTAAAGTAGTTCTGCGCGATGTCATAGCAGCCCGCGAACTGCGCGTCCAGCGCAAACAGATTAAAGGTACGTGCCAGCAGTTCCTCATCGTCCGAGCGCATGGAGCCGACACCATCGGTGCGCAGCGTCAGGGACGAATCCATCTGCAGCTCCTCGGCGGAGGCCGTCTGGCCGTTGTACCGCACCGCATACAGCAGGTAGTCCCCTTCAATGGGCAGCTCTGCCGCAGGTTCCCCCGCCGTCAGCGCTTTGTACTGCTCGGTCGTGATGCGCTCCATGGCGGAGGTATCCGCCCCCTCTTTTACAAAGCAGAGGACAAAGCCGTCCTCCAGATCCAGGAGCATCACGCCGTCCTTGACGGTGCCGTTTATCACGGACACCCCGGCGCGGATCTCCACCGTCTCTCCCTCCGCCGTCCAGGAGGAGATGGGGCCCCGGTTGTCCTCGCCCCAGTCCAGATACCCGGTACCGTCTGCCGCCAGGGTGACGGAGAAGTCGTCCAGATCCTCCCAGATCAAATAATACCCGTCCGAAACCAGGCTGTAGCCCTTGTATTCCTCGGTCTGCGGTGCCGGGGCCGCCGTTTCCGCTGCCGCCGGGGATGCCGGTGCCGCCGTCTCCGGGGCGGCCTGGGGAGTCGGGGATACCGCCGGCGCGCCGCAGGCGCAGAGTCCCGCCGCCAGGCAGAGCACCAACAGCAGAGCCAATATGCGCAGGTTTCCTGTAATTTTGTGTTCTCCTTTCTCAGCGTCTCTCTTCCTCATTCCCTTTTACAAGTTCTGGTAATCGCCTGTATTTATGATTTTTTCAGAACTCTTCAGTTCCATTATAGTGGTCATGCCGAAAAAGTGCAATCTCTTTTTTCCCTTCCCTGCAAGGCTGTTCCCGCATGCCGTCCCCGCAGAAAATGGGATTGCATTTTTTCAGGGAAGATTTATACTGAATTCAGTTTATGGGAAAAACCGGTGAAAGGATGAACAGGCACATGAAAACCGTCAGAAAAACACTCGCGTTTCTTCTGCTGCTCTGTCTGGCTATGGCCCTGCTCCCTCTGCAGGCCTATGCAGAGACGGACGGCGACCTCGTCAAGGACAGCTTTGGCGACTTCAGCTTCACCTATAACAAGAGCTTCCACACCCTGATCGTCCACGGCAACGGCGCCATCCCCGCCTTCTCGGATACCAGCGCCGCCCCCTGGGACGAATACCGCGGCGAGATGACCCGCATCATTCTGGACGAGGGGATCACCGCGCTGCTGGCCGACTGCTTTGCCGCGTGCAAGAGTCTCTCCAGTGTCACCTTCCCCAAGTCTCTGGAGTCTGTCGACGCCAACGCCTTCCGTGACTGCAACACCGTCTCCTACATCTCCATCGAAGGCAGCACCACAGCTCTGGCCGAGATGCTGAAGGAGAACGCCTGCTTCAAGGGTGCCGAGAAAGTCCGCCTGAACAAGACCAGTGTGCCCGCCGAAATCGAGGCGCTGGAGAAGCCCTGGGCCCCCGAGGATCTGTACTACCCCAACCCCGACAAGAAGACACTGGACCAGGTCCGCGCCGAGCTGGGACAGAAGCTCATCGAGGAAGCGATTGCCAGATCCAAGGCACAAGAGTCTTCTACCCCCTGATCCTGCGCAGCCGCGCGAAAAAGAGCCGCCACCTGGCGGCTCTCTTTTTTTCCTATTCTTTTCTTCCCGCCTGCTCGATGAAATCGGCGGCTTCCTTCGGCCCGCCGCAGGAGAGGAAATCGGCGCGCATGGCAGCCGCCGCGTTTTTAAGCGCCTCGTCCGCGAGCGCCTCCTTGACCGCACGGCGGATGGCGCCGGGGTCGGCGGCCTCCCGTGGGGTCAGGAGTCTCCCCGCACCCATTTCCCGCACGCGCCGGGCCACAGCCTGCTGCTCCCCGGTCAGTGGAAACAGCAGCTCCGGCACACCCATATACAGGCCCTCCGAGGCGCTGTTCATCCCGCAGTGGGTGATGAAAAGGCTCGCCTCCGCCAGCACCGCCGGCTGGTCCACATATTGTTCCACCCGCGTGTTTTCCGGCAAGGCGCCCAGCTGCGCCGGATCGAAGGCACGCCCGCAGGAAATGAGCACGTCCACGTCCTCCGTCCCAAGCGCCTGGATGCAGTGGCGGTAGAAGTCCGGGTGGTCGTTGATGACCGTGCCAAGGGAGATATAGACCAGGGGCCGCCCCGTCTTTTCCCGCGGCATTGGTGCCCGGAGTGAGGGACCCACAAAGCGGTAATGTGCCGCGTCAAAGGTCTCCGCGCTGGGCTGAAAGCGCCTCGAGGTATAGACGATGGTATCCGTGTCGTTGCTGTTCTGCACAATCTCCAGCGCGCTTTTGACCTCATAGCCCAGGGGCCGGAGCTTGCGCATGGCGCGGTTGAGCCGCGGCAGGCCGAGCACCATATCCGCCATCTCGGCGGCGCTGTACTTCATGTACTGGCTGGAATAGCGGTTGAAGGCAAAGGTCGTGGTGGAACAGACCATCGGGAGCTTGTATTTTTTTGCCATGAGCTTGCCCCAGAAGCAGGCCGAGTCCGACACGATCAGATCCGGCGTGTAGGCCTTCACGTCCGCCGCCAGCATGGCATCCATCCTTGCGGTGGTTTCAAAGGACTGCACGCTCATCTCCGTGGTGGAGACCCGGCGCAGCCGTCTTTCGGCCTTCTCATCGATAGGCGGCAGATACTCGTCGCAGGGCACGAACTCCGCCCCGGTGCCCTCGATCCTCTCCCGGAAATCGGCAAAGGAATAATAGCGCACCCGATGCCCCCTTTTTATCAGCTCCCGCACCACCTCAATGCTGGGGTTGGTGTGGCCGAAGGCCGGTATGCAGAACCAGAAAACCGTCATGACTCCTCACCTCCGAACACATGCGCATACCAGGATGCGAAGCTCTGCTTCGGCGGGATGGCGATTCCTCTTTCCCGGTCTCCCAGTAATATCAGGGTATCTCCCGGCTGAATGTCAAACAGCTCCCGCGCCTCCCGCGGGATCACGATCTGTCCCTTTGTGCCCACGGTGGCCGTCCAGGCGTATTTCCCCTCCGGCGGCTGCTTCATGCTGCCCCCTCCTTTTTTGGTATGATTTGTTATACAAATCATACCTCCCGTTCTCTCTCCTGTCAAGCCTTTCCGGGCGGCGCGTCGTCTATTTTTTACAAAGCGCGCCTTTTCCCGGCAGCCGAATTTCTATAGGCGCCAAAAGGAAAAAACTTGTTGCCGCGCGTTCCTTGCAGTATAATGGAACAAATCAAAACGCAAAGGAGTGACCGTTGTGAATCCATTCAGAGAAGCCATCCACAATCAGATGGACGAGCTGATCGCCTTCCGCCGCGAGCTGCACCTGCATCCTGAGGTCAGCTTCAAAGAATTCGAGACCACCGACCGTATCTGCCGGGAGCTGGACAAGGCTGGGATTTCCTATTACCGTCTCAATCCCACGGGTCTATACGGGGATTTGAAGGGCACCAAATGCGAGAGTAACCACATGGTACTGCTGCGCTCCGACATGGACGCGCTCTCCATTCTGGAGCAGACCGGTCTGGATTTCGCCAGCGTCAACGAGGGCGTCATGCACGCCTGCGGTCACGACAACCATATGACCGTGCTGCTGGCCGCGGTGAAATATCTCCATGCGCATCCCGAGGTGTTCGGCGGTACCGTCCGCTTTATCTTCCAGCCGGCTGAGGAACTGGGCCAGGGCGCCAAGGCCATGATCGGCCAGGGCGTCATGGAGGGCGTCGAGCGCGCCGTCGGCATGCACATCGACCCCATTCTCCCCTGCGGTCAGGTCTCCTCCATGGAGGGCGAGTGCTGGGCCGCCTGCGACGTGTTCAAGATCACCGTCCACGGCAAGGCCGCCCACGGCGCCAACCCCCACATGGGGCACGACGCGCTGGTGGCCGCCAGCGCCATCGTCATGGCCCTGCAGCCCCTGGTCTCCCGTGAGACCGACCCCAACGCCGCCATCGTCATCACCGTGGGCTCCATCGTCTCCGGCACCCGCTTCAACATCGTGGCGGGCGACGCCGTGATGGAGGGCACCTGCCGCACCTTCTCCCGTGATATTCACGCCGCCCTGCCCGGGCAGATGCGACGCGTGGTGGAGAATGTGGCCATGGCCTACGGCTGCACCGCGGAGCTTGATTTTACCGTGGCAACCGAAGTGCTCTACTCCGATCCCGCCGTCACCAGACGCGGCATGGAGAGCGTGGCCAAGATCGTCGGCGCGGAGAACGCCGTCACCTGCGGCCCCAAGATGATCGCCGAGGACTTTTGCTACTACACCCTCCACGCCCCCTCCGTCTTCTTCAACCTGGGCGCCCGGGTCCCGGACGAGAGCAAGGTCTTCCCGCTCCATTCGGACCATGTGGTCTTTGACGAAAACGCCATCGAGGTCGGTGCCTCCGTCTTTATCCAGACCGCCGTCGACCTGCTGGACGAACTCAACGCAGAATCAAACAAAGAATAGATAAAGGAGAATACCACCCATGGATCAAGCAAGGCGTCCCGAAAGCATGGAAAGAATTACAACGCCCGCTCTGGCTCAGCAGTTTATTGACGAGCAGATCGCGGCGCTCAAAGCCCAGATCGGCGACAAGAAGGTACTGCTGGCCCTGTCCGGCGGCGTGGACTCCTCTGTCGTCGCGGCCCTGCTCATCAAAGCCGTCGGCAAGCAGTTGGTCTGTGTACACGTCAACCACGGTCTGCTGCGCAAGGGCGAGCCCGAGCAGGTGATCGAGGTGTTCCGCAACCAGATGGATGCAAACCTCATTTACGTCGATGCGGTCGACCGTTTCCTGGATCAGTTGGCCGGCGTGGCCGACCCTGAGACCAAGCGCAAGATCATCGGCAAGGTCTTCATCGACGTCTTTGCCGAGGAGGCCGCCAAGCTCGACGGCATCAGCTTCCTGGCGCAGGGCACCATCTACCCCGACATTCTGGAATCCGGCCCCGTCAAGTCCCACCACAATGTGGGCGGCCTGCCCCCTGAGCTGAACTTTGAGCTGGTCGAGCCGGTTAAGTTCCTGTACAAGGACGAGGTCCGCGTGGTCGGCAAGGCACTGGGTCTGCCCGACGGTATGGTCTACCGCCAGCCCTTCCCCGGCCCCGGCCTGGGCGTGCGCTGTGTGGGCGCCATCACCCGCGACCGTCTGGAGGCCGTGCGGGAGTCTGATGCCATCCTCCGCGAGGAGTTCAAGCGCAGCGGGCTCGAGGGCAAGGTGTGGCAGTACTTCACCATCGTGCCCGACTTCAAATCCACCGGCATTACCGACGGCAAGCGCACCTACGACTGGCCCGTGGTCATCCGCGCCGTCAACACCGTGGACGCCGTCACCGCCGAGGTTGCCGAGCTGGACTTCAAGATGATGGCCCACATCGTCGACCGCATCACTCACGAGGTCAAGGGTGTCAACCGCGTCCTGTGGGACATCACCCCCAAGCCCTCCGGCACCATCGAGTGGGAATGACGCTCGAAACGGCGAAAACCCGCATGAATACAGGCTTTTTTGCCCGTCCATACTGCTCTTGATACTGGATTGATACTATTTGTG
>ONPY01000103.1 GCA_900319835.1 uncultured Eubacteriales bacterium
CTCTGCGCGTCATGCGCGCGTGCGATGTTCTTGTTCTGCCAGAAGAGGACAAGGCCAAGTGCCGGGCCTTTCAGATCGCACGTGCCGCCTGCCCGGAGCTGGAGGAGAAGGAGGCGCTCTGTCTCCCCTTCCCCATGACGCGGGACGGCGCCCGGCGGGACGCGGTGCTCGAAGAGAACTGGGCCGGGCTCAAAGCTCAGCTGGAAGCCGGAAAGGATCTCGCCTTTCTCACCATCGGGGACCCCGGCGTCTATTCTACTTATTCTTATATGGCCCTGCGGGCCGCGCGGGACGGCTGTCGGACCGTGACGGTTCCGGGCGTCGCCTCCTTCACCGCCTGCGCCGCGAG
Source organism: uncultured Eubacteriales bacterium (assembly GCA_900319835.1). The sequence continues at coordinate 350 of ONPY01000103.1, forward strand.
TCTCAACATGCCCCTGGTGCTGGAGGATGCGCCGCTGCACCTCATCCCCGGGGACCGGGGACCCGAGTCTGCGCTTGCCCTTGACGGCACCCGGGTGTTCATGAAGCTGGGGCGGTGCATGCCCGCTTTGAAGAGCGCGCTGGTCCCGCTGGAGAAAGCGGGGCTTGTCAAGGTTTCCGCCGTGAGCGACTGCGGGACCGGAGAACGGTGCTTTTCCGGCGCGGCGGCCTTACCGGATGACGCGCCTTATATGACCACGGTCATCGTCAAGCCCCTTGAGACTTGACCCGCCTCCCCTGCTGTGTTATGATTTTCAGGAAAGAAGGCGGAAACAAAATGGGATTGTTTGAAAAGCATGTAGATATCTTCAAAAAGCGGGACAAGGCGAGTTGGCTGCAGATCAAGGCCGCGCTGAAGGAAGCCGGATACGCCGGCGCCCGTTCCGGCCACTACCTGCAGGAGACCGTCATGGGCGGTGGCTGCGGGGCAAAGCTGGACCCCCGGGACTTCGGCGGCCACGGCCGCATCGACCGTGAGATCTATTGGGTCAGTGTCCCCGCCAGACGCGAGGAGGAGGCCCGGGAGATCCTGCGCCGCAGCGGCATCGTACCCGAGGTGGAGGAAAACGTTCTGCTGGACGCCGCCCTGCGCAAAAAGCCCCATGAGGATTATCTCGGCTGAGTTTCTCAACACCGCCAAAAGGCGTTCTGCGTACACCGCAGAGCGCCTTTTGCGCATATATCCGCACATTTTGTGCATGATCTGTATAATCTTTCCAGTTTCCTGAAATCGCGCGAGAACTTATTCAAGAAATAGTACAGATTTTTTAATTTGCCTATTGATTTTTTTGTTGCATAGTACTAAGATACGACATAGGGATGTGAACAAACTGTGAATGTCCCTGAAAAATCAATGGGAGGAATTCGTATGCTTAGCTTTTTCCTGTGCCTGGCGATTCTGATCTGCGGCTACCTGTTCTATGGCAAGTTCGTGGACGGTATCTTCAGCCCTGACGACCGGGAGACCCCGGCTGTCGCCATCAACGACGGTGTCGACTATGTCGTGCTGCCGCAGTGGAAGCTGTTCATGATTCAGCTTCTGAACATTGCCGGTCTTGGCCCCATCTTCGGTGCCATCAGCGGCGCCATGTGGGGCCCTGTGGTCTATCTGTGGATCACCTTCGGCACCGTGTTTGCCGGCGCTGTCCATGACTACTTTGCCGGTATGCTGTCCGAGAGAAACAACGGCGCCTCCATTTCCGAGGTCACCGGCATCTACCTCGGCCAGACGATGAAGAATGTCATGCGTGTCTTCTCCGTGATCCTGCTGGTCATGGTCGGCACTGTGTTCGCCGTCGGCCCAGCCGGCCTGCTGGTCAAGCTGATCGGCACCAGCGGCGCCACCGGTCTGATGGTCAACAAGATCTTCTGGCTGGCCGTCATCATGATCTACTACTTCATCGCCACCTTCATTTCCGTTGACAAGGTCATCGGCAAGATCTATCCTCTCTTCGGCATCTGCCTGATCGTCATGGCCATCGGCGTCTGCTTCGGCACCCTGACCAGCGGCAAGCCCATGCCCGAGATCTTCTCCAACTTTGCCAACCAGCACCCCGATGGGACTCCCATCTGGTCCTTCATGTTTATCACGGTCGCATGCGGCGCCATCTCCGGCTTCCACGCCACCCAGTCTCCTCTGATGGCCCGCTGCCTGAAGAGTGAGCGTCAGGGCCACTTCGTGTTCTACGGCGCCATGGTCGCCGAGGGCATCATCGCCCTGATCTGGGCTTCCGCAGCCTGCACCCTGCTCGGCGGTGCCACCATCAAGGAGCTCGGCGGCGGCGGTGCCGGCACGGTCTTCGAGATCAGCACCATGACCATGAAGGGCATCGGCATGGTACTCGCCATCCTGGGCGTTGTGGCCTGCCCCATCACCTCCGGTGATACGGCCTTCCGTTCCGCCCGTCTGACCATCGCCGACTGGTTCAAGATCGACCAGGGCAAGTGGAGCAACCGTCTGGCCCTCTGCGTTCCCGTCCTGGGCGTGGGCGCCATCCTCGGCTTCGGCAATGCCCTCGGCAAGATCGACTACAACGTGATCTGGCGTTACTTCTCCTGGTCCAACCAGACTCTGGCCATGATCGTGCTGTGGGCCGGTGCCATGTACCTGGCTCAGAACAAGCGCAACTACTGGATCTGTGTCGTTCCCGCCACCTTCATGAGCGCTGTTTCCTGCACCTACTTCTTCATGGCCGGTGAGTGCCTGGGTCTCATCCCCTTCTTCAAGATGAACAAGGCTGTCGGCTATCCTGTCGGCATCATCTTCGCCGCCGCCTGCCTCGCCCTGTTCCTGAGCAAGGCCAAGAACGCCGCCGAGAAGGCCGCGAAGGTCGCGTAAGCGATCCGCGCAGAGAATTTCTCCTGTCCTTTGCGCCTAGTTATGGAGGATCACCATGTTATTTCCCCCCGTCCCCTTGGGCAGCAAGACGCTCAGCCCGGAAGTGCTGGCTGAAGACAAAAAGAACTGCCTGAAATTCGGTCCCTGCGGCGTGGGCAAGCAGGCCCTGTATCTGGGCGGGCGCTTCCTCGACCGCAGATTCTACCTGCCCTGGAAAGAGGTCAAGCGCGTCTTCAAGCGCGTGGCCATGAGCAAGGGCGGCTTCTCCGGCAAGGGTGTGTTCGGCACACTCCCCTTCCTGGTGGTGCAGTTTGGCAGCGGCCAGGAGAAGGAGTGCCCCTTCAAGCTGGAGGCCGACGTGGACCGTCTGCTCGCCACCGTGGAGCAGGAGCACCCCGGCGTCCCCACCCACAGCGTCAAGGCCGGCAACCGCCTGGCCAGGGCCGAAGCTGCGGAGGAGGCCCGCTATCTCAAGGAGCTGCCTGCGGAGGCCGAATCCGCCGTCCGGCAGCTGCGCGGCGACCAGGACTTTCTGGCGCTGCATCCCTCCCTCTCTGAGGCGCTGACCGCCTCGGCGCGCCAGAAGCGCGTCACCGATAACCTCAACCCCGCCTATATCGTCGCCGGCGCCGTGCTGGGCGTGCTGGGCGCACTGGCGGTGCTCTGGGGTATCTATGGGCTTTTGTCCCACAGTCCCTACAGCATGTACTTCATTGTCGGCGGCGGCGCGCTGTTTTTTATGACGCTCTCCTCCAACACCTTCCCCAGCAAGTGGAACAGCCGCAAGGTCGCGCAGAAGGACTGGGATGAGACGGTGCAGAAAATGCGCAACTATCTCAAAGGCCGCCCCGGCTTTTCTGTCCCGGCGCAGTACGCGCACCCCGTGGTGCTTGAACGCATGATCCGCCTGCTGCGTGAGGGCCGCGCCGCAAACGCAAAAGAGGCTCTCGCCCTTATGAAGGAGGATCTCAAGGCGCTCAACTCCTCCGTCACCGTCTCCCAGAAGGAGCACGACGAGGTCGTGAGGATCAAGCCGCTCTTCCTCGTCTGTGATTATCAGGACGAAATTTAAGGAAAAGGACGTTTCGACATGCTGGATATACTTTCATTTCTGGAAGAAGAGGGTGTGGACAAGGCCCTGCTGGACGGCGTGAAAGCCTTCCGAGCCAATTACCCCACCGAGGCGGAGAACGCCGCCCGTGTGCCCGCCCCCGAATACCTGTACTACGGCAAGAAGACCTGGGAGCTGGCCCTGGCCGCCATCCTCGCCGGCAAGAATCTGCTGCTGGCAGGCCCCAAGGCCACCGGCAAGAACGTGCTGAGCGAAAATCTCGGCGCACTGTTCAGCCGCCCGGTCTGGAACGTCTCCTTCCATATCAATACCGACGCGAGCTACCTGGTCGGCACCGACACCTACGACGGCCATAAGGTCTCCTTCCGCCCCGGCCCCATCTGGCTCTGCGCGGAAAAGGGGGGCTTCGGCATCCTGGACGAGATCAACATGGCCAAGAACGAGGCGCTGGCGGTGCTGCACGCGGCGCTGGACTTTCGCCGCAGTCTGGATGTGCCGGGCTATGAGAAGATCGATCTGAGACCCGAGACCCGCTTCATCGCCACCATGAACTACGGCTACGCCGGCACCCGCGATCTCAACGAGGCGCTGACCAGCCGCTTTGCCGTGTTGGACATGCCCGTCATCACCGAGGAGAACCTGCAAAAGCTCATCTCCCGCCGCTATCCGAAGATCAACCCGAAGATCCGCGACCAGCTGGTCAAGCTCTACGGCGAGCTGGAACGCAAGGCCGAGAGCGCGGAGATCTCCGATTCCGCTCTGGACCTGCGCGGATTGCTGGACGCCATCGCCCTGATGGAGCAGGGGCTCGTCTCCGGCGACGCGCTGGATATGTGCATCGTCAACAAGAGCTTTGACGCCTACGAGCGGGGCCTGATCCGTGATGTGATCGCCGCCCGCATCCCCGCCGACATGACGCGCGGCATGGTCTTTGACGCATGATCAAAAAACAGTATTCCGGCAGCGCCCGCCGCGCCCGGAACATCATCTGGAACGCCGCCGGGCGCTATGACTTTGAACCGCTCTTCATGGCCTTCTTCCCCAACGGCGACCCGGATCACTACTTCAACATGATCGCGGGCCTGGTGCAGAAATGGCTGGATATGCCGCGGCTCTGGGACTTCTTTGAAAGCTACTCTGCCGACCGCCGCTCCGACGAGTTTGACGACTTTCTCTGGCTGGGTCTGGAAAACTGCGTCTATGAGAAGGAGCTGCCGGAGCGCCCCATTCTGGAAAAGCTGCGCCGTGAGCGCGCCGAGCTGTTCTACAAGGAGCAGCAGGCCATGACCCGCCAGCAGATGGAGTATCAGAGCATGCCCGTCTACACCCAGCAGGAGGCACGCTGGGCAAGCTGCTGCGGCAAGCGGCCGCCCCTGCTCTCCCCCCGGGAAAAGCGCATGGCCGAGGCCCTGCGCTTCTCCGGAAACCTGGACACCGACGGGGTGCTGGACGCCATGCGGGACTTCCTGCAGACCTTCTTTCATTATACGCCCGGCGAGACCGAGGACGTTCGGCGTGAGCCCAACGCCCTTGCCCGCCTGCTCTTCCGGCATGAGCGCAAACGGCAGGACCGCCTGCTGGTGCGGGCCGGCACCGGAGAGGGCAACCACCCCAAAGCCGTACAGCAGCGGCACGCCGGGCTGGGCCGCCATGTGGGGCCCACGGCGGAGGACGAGGCCTATATCCGCGCGGTCTTCGGCCGCCCGTTGCTCTCGGACGGCGAGATGCGGATTTTGGAAAACGAGCTCTGCGTCGGCGTGGATGAGGGCTGCCGTCTCTGGATCACCCGGGGTGAAAAGGAGGAAACCCGGGACAAGGACGCGCTGGAGGTCCGCCAGAGCGCAGAAAAGCAGAAAGCCCGGAACGAGAAGTATCTCGCGGATAACGCCGCTGTAATCCAGAGCACCGTCCGCGCCCTCTCCACCCGGATCGACACGGTCTTTTCCTCCTACTTCAAGCACCTGCCGGAGCCCGCCAAGGCGGGAAAGATCCGGCCGGAGCAGGCCTGGCGCCTGCCGGTGCTGGATGACGCGCGGGTGTTTCTCAAGGACGGGGAAGAGATGGATCCGGAGATCTGTGTGGATCTGCTGCTGGACGCCTCCCAGTCGAGGATGCACTCCCAGGAGGTCCTGGCCACCGAGGCCAGCGTCATCGCCCGAAGTCTCAGCAAGCTGCATATCCCCGTGCGGGTCGTCACCTTCCGTTCAGTGAAGAGCTTCACCGTGCTGGAGGTCTTGAAAGAGTTTAACCAGTCGGACTGCCGCGGCCTTGCCCGCTACTACGCCGGCGGCTGGAACCGGGACGGCCTTGCCATTGAGGCCCTGGGCCGCATGGATGACGACGCCTCGCTTCAAGGCCGCACGCGGATCCTGCTGGTTCTGACGGATGCCAGCCCCAACGACTCCACGCCCCTCGCCGCTCCCGGCCTCATGCTGCCGAAGGAATACGAGGGTGCCCCGGCGGTGAAGGCCGCGGCGGACGCGGTGAAGGCACTGCGGGCGCGCGGTGTGCGGGTGGGCGCCGTCTTTCACGGCAACTCCTCCCACCTGGAAAATGTACATCAGATCTATGGTCACGCCTATGTCCGCATCCGCAAGGCCAGCCAGCTGGCTCAGGGTGTCAGCGACCTGCTGCTGATGCTGCTGCGGGAAATGCGCACAGATTAAGAGAATAGCCCGCTGCAAAATGCCAACCCATTCTGTCATTGCGAGCCAGTGCGAACACTGGCGTGGCAATCCGTTCCTTTCTGGAAAAGTGCGGATTCCCACACCAGTGACTTCGGTCACTGGTTCGGAATGACGGAGAGGAACACACTTTGCAGCGGGCTATTTTTTATGTCTGCTCCGAAATGTAGAGGCTCATGCGGCTCTGAATCAGGCGAGCAGTCTCTTCGGCGCCGCGCTGCCCCGCAAAGAAGCCCGCAGCCTCTTCCCGGATGATTCCCATGGCCGTCTCGTCGCAGAGAGTGGTGTGCTCAATAGCCTCCAGCAGATGGTAGAAGCTCTGCTCCTCCGCATCCGTCAGCGGCGGTGTGAGGCTGGTGTCAAAGAACCCTTCTTCCACCTTCGGTGTGTCGCTTTTTGCCTCAAGGAAATCCTCCCGCAGAAGCGGATCATAGGCCGGGATCGCACTCGGGTGCAGCAGCCAATCTTTCAGAAAGGCCCAGCAGGCCGCCGGGTGTTTTGTGATGGTGAGCACTCCCACGGGATTCATGCCCATGTCGGTACCGCAGCTGCCGTCCGGCGTGGGAAAGCCGATGACGCTGATGGGCTTGCCCACCCGGCGGGTGCTCCGGGCCAGGTCCGTTACACGGTTGAGCATGACAAGCTCCGTGGCCATGAAGCCGTCGGCCATGAGATTTGATCCAAAGACCATGTTGTTCGGGTCCTCCGGCGTCTCCCGCATATCCCGGCAGGCCTCCAGCAGGCGGATAAAGTCAGGGCTTTCAAAGTCGCAGGTCCCCGCCCGCCAGTCCATGGTCTGTCGGAGATAGCGGCTGACCGCCTCGCGGAAAAAGTACTCCCGTGTGAGATTGTACATCACCATCCGGTCCGGCGGCGTGGCGCGGGCCAGGGCAAGATAGGCGTCAAAGCTCCAGCCGTCCGTGTCCCCGAAGGTCTCCCTCAGGCCAAGGCGCGTCTCAATGGAGAAATCCGCCGCCAGCAGGTAGAGTCCGCCGCAGTCGCGCCAGATGGCCCCGGCTGTCCAAATGTCATCCAAGTCGATGTCCGGGTCAGCCTCCACGTCCTGTTCCAGATCCCGCAGCATGCCCTTGCGGAGATAGGGAAAGGGCGAGAGCGCGCCGTTTCGGAAGGCCAGCATGTCCGGCCCCTCCCCGGCGATGAGCTGGGTGCTGAGCCTTGTGAGTGCCTCCGCGTCGGTCAGGCCACCCTCGGTCAGATCCACCAGCTCCACACAGATGTCCGCGCTGCGGGCGTTGAAGCCCGCCACCGCTGTTGCGAGGGAGCCGTAGCTCCCCATCATGGCGAGCTTCAGCCGTGTACGCGGCTTGATCTCCCCGGGCTGAGCCGGTGTCAGGCGCATGGGCTCAAAGCTCACCCCGCGTACCAGGTAGCAGCCGTCTGCCTCTGCCTCCACGCTCATCACGCCCGAGAGCGCAAGCCCGCACTCGGCCCATATCACCAGCGGCGCGGTCTCGCCGTTTTCATCCAGACGGTAGATCCCGTCTGACTGCATGAGCAGCAGCGGGCTCGTCTCGTCCCCGGCGCAGAGATACCCGGTCGGATAGTCAAACAGAGGCGTCAGAGCGGCAGTCTGCGTCTCCACCCGGCTGACGCTGCCGCCGCCCCGGTCCTCCTGCTCCACATAGTAAAGCGCGCCGGTGCTGCCCTTGAGCAGCGTCCCGCTCCACTCCGGGTGGGAGATCTTACCCTGCTCGTTTCCGTCCCAGTCAAAGAGACGCAGCGCATCGGAGCACTGAAAGCAGAAGCCCGCCGCCTTCACGGCAAAGCGCATGGGAAAGCTGTCCGTTGGAAAGTGCAGTGCCAAGCGCTCCCGCTCCGCGCCGTTCTCGTCCAGGCAGACCATCGTCTCTGTCACGCTTCCGTTTTCATTTCGATCCTCCAAGGCGACCCAAATGCCGTCCTCCCCCGCGTCGGCCCAGGAAATCATCTCCTTCGTCCGCAGGAGCTCCCGGTCGCCCAGCAAAAGTGCGTTTTCGCCAAGTATCGGCAGCACCACACAGCAGCGCTCTCCTTTGTACGGAAAGCTCTGTTGACAGTTTTTCGGGTAGTCCGCCGGGACAAGCGTGTAGCAGCCGCCCTGCCCGATCCAGGCGCCGGTCTTCGCATCCACGCCAAAACCGCTCTCAGTCTCCTCCTCCCGCTCTGCCGCTGCCTTCGATTTTCCACAGCCACAGAGCAGCAGGGCCAGGAGCATCAGCCACGCAAGCGTTCGTCTCATGTTATTCCTCTTTCCCGGCTTTTCGCCGTAAAGCTTGTCTCACCTATATAAACGGCAAAAATCGGAAAAAGTTTCACACAGCCAAAAGATTCTCATGCGGGAGGGGCAAGCCCCTCCCCTACTTGTTCTCGGCCAGCTGCCAGCCCAGGGTGCGGCGGCAGTTGCCCTCGGCGTCGTAGGCGTAGTAGACGTTCCCGCCGATGGCGCCGGGGAGGTCGTCGCTGTCATGGTGGATCTCCTCGGTGAGGCG
>ONPY01000132.1 GCA_900319835.1 uncultured Eubacteriales bacterium
CCAGTCGATGCGCAGGGCGTTGCCCTCCACGATGTTGACGTTGGTTTTCAGCGGCAGGAAGTCCTGGGAGAGGTTCACGGCGCTCTGGGTCTCGCGCAGCATCTGGGCCTCCGCGATCCACATGGCGGTCTTGGCGACCGAGACGGCAAAGTCGTTGATCTCGATGCCGTAGAACTGGTTTATGGAGACCTTGACGCCCAGAGCCTCGTTGCCCATGTCGTCCAGCATCATCTGGCCCTCCATCAGACCGTTGAGGTCGCGGATGATCTCGTTCTCCATGCGGCGCAGGCTGAGGTAGGACTCCGTCAGAAAGTTGCCGCTGCCAGCCGCCGGGTCCAGGAACGTAAGCGAGGCCAGCTTCTCCTGGAACGCCTGCATCCGCTTGGTGCGGGAGCCGCCCGCCGTGGGCGCCTGCTTGATCTCCTGGAGCTCCGCGCGCAGCCCGTCCAGGAACAGCGGGTCGATGACCTTGTGGATGTTCTCCACGCTGGTGTAGTGCATGCCGCCGGAGCGGCGTGTTACCGGGTTTAACGTGGACTCAAACACGGCGCCGAAAATCGTCGGGCTGATGTCCGACCAGTTAAAGCCCGCGCTGGCGTCCTCCAAAAGCAGCGTGCGGATCTCGTCGGTGAAGTTGGGGACCTCGATCTTCTCGTCCTCGAACAGCCCGCCGTTGACGTAGGGGAAGGCTTTCAGGTCCTCGTCCAGATAATCGTCGCGCTCGCCATAGGGAGTGTTCAGCGTCTCGAACAGCGCGATCAGGGCCTTGCGCATATCCTTGGTGCGGTACTGCTCCAGATAGTCGTGAAACTGCATGTGCTTGTCAAAGAGCCCCGCGTCCTCCGCGAAGAGGCAAAACACCAGACGCACGCACAGCTTGTTCAGGCTTTTCAGACTCTCGGGGTTTTCCGGGTCCCTGTACTGCTTCAAGAAAGCGTCGTACAGCCTGCCGACCAGGTCGCCCGCAGCCAGGGAGAGCTGCATCTCCTCGGTGATCTTCTTGGTCTGCCTGTTCACCAGAAAGTCAAACTGGCGGTATTTGGTGGGCAGCTCGTCCAGCTTCACCGCGATGGGCTTGAGGGGCTTGACGTTCATGTCATAGATCCAGATCTCCTCGAAGTTCGAGGTGATGATCCAGCGGGACTTCTCCTCAAAGCGCAGGCCGTCGTCATATTCCTGGGCCTGCTCCAGGGGCGTCTTGCCCTTGTGCCCGGCCTGGGGCTTGTCCAGCGGGATGCCGAGACTCTTCTGCTCGATCAGCACCCGGGTCTCCGGAATGTAGACGTCGATGCGCTTGGTGTTGCCGTCCTTGCCGACGACCTTCTTTTCAAACTCCACGCGGTCCGTCACATGGTCCACGCCGAGAATGTCCTGCAAAAAATCGATCCAGTAGGAGCGGGCGTCCTCGTCCTCGCGGCCGCGGCCCTTCCACTTGTAGTAAAACTGTCTGGCGGCTTCTCTCTGTTCCACGTCAGTCATGGGTCTGTCCTCCCCCTGCGTGATTTCCAATATCAGTATAACAAACCGCGCCCCTTTCTTCAACCAAAAGGCGGAAGAAAGAGGCGCGTCTGCGGCTGATCGCCGTTTCACAACGGCATGCCCGTGGAATAGCTGTACACGTTCTTCCCCAGCAGGCGCTCATAAAACAGGGTCTTGACCGTGGCAATATACGGCGTGGACCACACCCGCACCGCAAAGCCGAAGATCGGGAAACGGCTCAGCACATACCAGCCCAGAAAGCTCAGGTCCAGCTGGAAAAGCTCGCCCTTGTGACCCTTCATCAGTTCCTTGGACTCCCGGATGCACCGGAGCGGCGATTTGGTCGGGTCGTCCAGGAGAATGTATATGGCCTGGGAATAACGGTACCAGGCGACAATGCCCGGCACAAACAGCAGCAGGCTCCAGAGGAAGACAAATAACGCGATCAGGAGATTCAGCACGACGATCCGGAAAAAGCAGCCGAAGCCGTCCAGGAGGTTTGCGTAGGCCGGGGCCGTCTGGCGGACGGTGTTGAGCAGGAAGATCAAAAAGCCCGCCGTCACCACGCTCATCACAATGGTCAGCATGGCCTGAATCCCGTAGGCGCTGGCCGGCGGCTGCATGCTGTCCAGATACTTCATGGCGTAATCGTAGTTGCCTTCCATGGCGTAGTTGAGATAGTTCATGGCCTCCGACTCGCTGATGTTCACGCTCATCACCCGGGAGCCCAGCCACTCCACCACCGCAGCCAGAACCAGATACACCAGGCCCACCAGCAGCACCCGCGGATTGGACGCAGCCATCACTTCCACCGCCCTGCGTTTCAGGGCCGGTCGATCCAAGGACACGGCGTTCCCCTCCCCTTCTCAGAATACAGCCTCAATATACCATTCGCCGGAAAATCTGTAAAGAAAATTTCGGGGGAAAGCGCGAAAAATTGCTTGACAAGCGGGCTGGTCGATGCTATTATTATCAAGCGTTCCAGAGATGCGCGAGTGGTGGAATTGGCAGACTCGCTAGATTCAGGTTCTAGTGCTCACTCCGGGCGTGCGGGTTCAAGTCCCGCCTCGCGCACCACATTTAAGACTCGAAATCGTAAGATTTCGGGTCTTTTTTGTATTTCTGAGAACTTTTCAGGCAAGTTTATTTTTCGCCGTTTCTCACTTTCCTTCGACAAAGGGCCGATTTCTAACGTTTTTCTAACACTTTTCTAACGCCGCGTTATATTACAATTTGCTCAAAAGCTGGAACAGCTTTTGATAGGGCGCAGCCCGGCAAATTGTGTATAAGACGGGATTTCGTGCAATAAGCACGAAATCAGCCTGCGAAGCAGGCGTATTTTCGATGCCCAAAGGGAAGCGAAAATGAGTATTAGAAGAGGCTGGACGCCATTTTCTCGGTCAAAAGCTGCTTTCTATGCATATCCAGGTGTCCGTAAATGTTTGCGGTCATCTGAATATCGGCGTGACCCATGTATTCCTGCACATCTTTCAGCGTAAAACCGTTGTTCAGAAGAAGGCTGGCGCAGCTGTGCCGAAGCTCGTGAAAGCGGATATGCGGCAGATGGTTGTTCTTCAGGAGAAGCGAGAAATGGGAGGAAACGTAATCCGGGGAAAAGGGTGTGCCGTTGGGCCACTTGAAGATAAAGTCGTTTTCCTCGTAGTCTGCGCCGCAGAGCTTTCGGTTGATCGCTTCCTCCGTCTTGGCTTGCATAAAGATTTCTCTTGCCTCGGGCGATAAGGGGAAAGATCGGTGGCTGGAGCTGTTCTTGGTCTTGTCCTTGCAGACCGTTGTCGTGACCTTGGAAACGGTGTGCTTGATCGTGAGACGCCCGGCGGTAAAATCCACGCTGTCCCATTTCAGCCCCAGGACTTCGCTCCGGCGCAGTCCGTACAGGGCGGTGATCTTCACAAGGGGATAGATGGGATCGTCCCGGATCGCGTCAAACAGGGTTTTGAGCTGGTCGGCGCTGTAGTAGCTGGATTCATACCGCTGCTTCTTCGGAAGCTCGACGAATTGACAGGGATTC
>ONPY01000102.1 GCA_900319835.1 uncultured Eubacteriales bacterium
ACCACCTCCGCCTGCTTGACACGGAGATGCTCCTGCTTTTCCAGGGTGTGCTTCATCACCTGCTGGTAGCGGCGACGGTCGGCCTGCGCGCGCAGGGAGTGTACCGCCGGGCCCTTGCCCAGATTCAGCATCCGGTACTGGATGCAGGCCTTGTCCGCGGCCTTTGCCATCTCGCCGCCCAGCGCGTCCAGCTCCCGCACCAGGTGGCCCTTGCCGGTGCCGCCGATGGCGGGGTTGCAGGGCATGTTGCCCACGGAGTCGAGATTCACGGTAAAGCAGACCGTGTCCAGCCCCAGGCGCGCCGCGGCCAGAGCCGCCTCAATGCCCGCGTGGCCCGCCCCGATGACGGCGATATCGCAGCTTCCGGCGTCATATTTGATCATCGCTTCCATCACTTCTCTTCCATCGGAATGTCCTATTGTAGCATTCCGGGCGGAAGGCGTCAAATGGAAGATCGGTGCAGGGAAATGCTGGAAATGATTTTTCCTGCAAAGCCACTTGACCGCGGGGCAGAGGAGGAATATAATTTACATAATAACACAGATGTGTCGAAGGACGTCGGAAAGGAGAATACTATGAAAAGCATGAAGTCGCGGCTCCTGACGGCCCTGTTCTGCCTTTGCCTGTGCGCTGCGGTCACGGTGCTCTGCCCGATCCGGGCGCATGCCGACGACCCGATCTACGTCAACAAGGTGCTGACCACCACGACCTACACCCCGGTGGCGCTGATGGACCTGGACTATGTCACCGCGGCCACCAGCACCAGCGGCGTATACATCACCGAGTACAACTGGTTTGACGTGGAGACCGGCAGCGTCATCACCAGCAACTTCACCACCCGCCCGGCGGAGGTGCAGATCACCCTGGCCACCTACGACGGCATTGAGTTTTCCGACACGGTGGCGGTCTATCTCAACAACAGCCCGGCCTCCTTTGTGGTCTCCGCGGACCACCGTTATCTGACACTCTCCAGAACCTATGCGCCGGATGTGTGGAAGCCCTCGGTCATCAAAAACCCGGAGAACGAGACCGTGGAAGAGGGCGGCATTGCCTCCTTCGCGGCGACGGCCATTTATAACCTTGGTTATCAGTGGATGGTGCTCGATCCGAAGACCTGGGAGCACTACCCCGTGGATGAACTGCCGGACCGCTACGGTGTGACGGTCGGAGAGACCGGCAACGACCACGTCACCATCTACGGCGTGACACGGGAGATGGACGGCCTGCGCTTTTACTGCACCTTCCTCGGCGCGGTGAAGGGGGACTACTACAACGCCGACTCCCTGGGCGCCACGCTCCATGTGCGCTTTGATCCCAATGCGGTTATAACGGAGCCGGAACCCGAGGAGGAGCCGGCCGAGGAAGTGCCGGCGGAGGAACCGACTGAGACGCCGGAGGAGACCCCGGCGGAAGAAACAGGGGCGGAGGAGACGGGACCCGCACCCGCGGAGACGGAGGCGGAGGAGGTCCACACCCACGTCTTTTCCGACACCTGGTCCTATGACGGCTCCACCCACTGGCGGGAGTGTGAATGCGGCGAGCGCACCGAACAGGGCGCCCACACGCTGGAGTGGAAGCTGACCCGCCGGGCCACCAAGAAGATCGCCGGCATCGAGACCGGCACCTGCACCACCTGCGGCTACACCGTCACCCGGGAGACGGACTATGACGGCATCAGCGACGGGCTGCGCCTGGCCATCGTGGGTGTGGCGGGATTGACCGCACTGACCATCCTGGTGCTGATCGTGGACTCCATCCGCACCAGCATCAAGCGGCGGAAGCGGCGGAAGAAAAAACGCAGCGCCTCCCATGTGAAGAAATAAGAAGAATCGAAAAGGAACCCCGAAGGCTTAGCCTTCGGGGTTCCTTTTATGTCAGTTGGGAGATCAGCCGCAGCGTCAGCGCCTGCTCGGACTGGGCGCGCAGGGCAGAGCGCAGGATGCGGTCGACCGGGGAGCCGCCGCACTCCGTCGGCGCTTCGGCCGCCGCAAGGCCCGCCTGCTCGTAGAGCGCACAGAAGGCGTCATAACAGGCGTCAAGGCTCTGCTCCCGGAGCATCGCGTCGAGCAGCGCGTGGATGGACGCGATGGGCAGGACGGGCTTTAACAGGCAGAGCATCACCAGCGTCGCCAGGTGCTCCCGTCCGTAGCGTTTCTTCACCGGCGGCGGGACCACGCCCTGCTTGACATAGTTGTTGACCATGGAGGCGGTGAGCCCCTTGCCGTCAGCCCCCGGGCAGTTTTCCAGATACCGCGCCATCAGGGAGAGCACCTGGTCCATATACAGGGCCAGATCCGGGAGTTCGGCCCAGCGGGGCAGCGGCGAAACGGCGAGTTTGTCTGTCTCGGTCTGTGTCATCAAGCGCACCTTCTTTCTGCTGTCATGGTAGCATAAGGCTTTCAAAAACGCAAGAGGAAAATCTAAAAACGCTTGACACTGAAAGCGAAATCGTTTAATATAGAATAGAAAACTAGATAAAATAAACTAAAAGACAAGAAGGTGCTGAAATTGAACATCACTGTTTACGGGGACTCCATCCTCAAGGGCGTGCTGCTGGAGGAGGGAAAGTATAAAATGAACCGGAGCTGGGAGCAGCGCCTGGCGGCGGAGCACGGGCTCACCATCCGCAACAAGGCCCACTTCGGCAGCACCATCGGCAAAGCCCTGGGCCTGATCGAAAAGGACTGTGCGGAGACCTGGACGGAGGGGGAGCTTGCCCTGCTGGAGTTCGGCGGCAACGACTGCGACTTTGACTGGGCGGCCATCGCCGAAAACCCCGAGGGCAGCTATGTCAGCAAAACCCCGCCGGAGACCTTTGAGAGCTGCTACCGCCGTGCGATCCGACTGGTGGAGGAGAGCGGGCGGGAGCCAATCGTGCTCACCCTACCGCCGATCCACTCGGAGCGCTACCTGGATTTCATCTGCCGGGGCGGGCTGAAGAAGGAGAACATCCTGCGCTGGCTGGGGGATGTGGATGCGATCTACCGCTGGCAGAGGATGTATTCGGAGCTGGTCTCCCAGCTGGCTCTGGGGGAAGGCGTAAAGAGCATCGATCTGCGCGCGGTCTTTCTCCGGGACAAGCACAGCCCGGAAGAGCTGCTGTGCATAGACGGCATCCACCCCTCCCGCCTGGGACAAAGCCTGATCTATGAGACGCTCTCCGCCGCGATGGGCTGAGCGGATTGCCTGCAAAAAGCCGTGAGGCCGGAACATTTCCGACCTCACGGCTTTTTGAATCAGTGTCTCTGCATCTCGTTGTATTGCTTCACGATCCCCTGCAGCAGCTCCGGGTGCTCGTAATCACGGCGATAGACGATGTTGGTCTCCCGCACCATGCTGAGGTTTTCAATGGTCAGCAGGGCCAGCTTCTTTTTGCGCTGCTCATCGAGACATGCGCTGCGGGCCAGCACCGACACGCCGAAGCCCCGGCGTACCAGATCCTTGATGGAGGCGATGGAGTCGATCTCCAGGGTGATGTTGAAATCGTTGATGTTCAGGT
This sequence comes from uncultured Eubacteriales bacterium, assembly GCA_900319835.1. The sequence continues at coordinate 3,500 of ONPY01000102.1, forward strand.
TCTGGCTCTCCAGACTGGCCTCAAAGAGATTGCGGGTGTTGGAGTTCGGCAGGCGCAGGATCAGCCGCTCCTTCATCAGCTGGCTGACGGTCACCATGCTCTGACCGGCCAGACCGTGCTCCGGCGCCACAGCCAGCACCAGACAGTCGGTGTCCAGCATCATGTAGCAGAGCGACGGGTCGCTGCTCTTGCCCTCAATGAAGGCAAAGTCCAGCTCGTAGTTTTTCAGCATGGTGGAGAGCTGGTCGGCGGTGTTGGTGAGAATGCGCAGGTTCAGATTCTCGTACTTGTTGGTGTAGGCCGCCAGAGCTTCGATGATGGCGCTGCTCTCGGCGGTGTGCGTGATACCGATGGTGAGCGAGCGCAGCTGCTCCCGTTCGTTTTTCAGCGTCTGTTCCATGTTCCGGTACAGGGCGATCATCTGCCGGGCGTAGCGCAGGACGATCTCCCCCTCCGGCGTCAGACGGAACTTGTTGTGGGAGTGCTCAAAGATTTTGACGTTCAGGTTTGCTTCAAGCTGCCGGATGTGCTGGCTGACAGCGGGCTGAGACAGGGAGAGCTGCTCGGCTGCTTTGGTGTAGCTTCCGGTTTCGACGATCTTGATGAGCGAGTAGAGCCTGGGGTCAACCATAATGCAAACCTCCTGTTTAAAGCAGCCGGCCGGGGGCGGCTGCTGTTTTGCGGCCCGGCAGAGCCGAGACGGCGGACATACGCGGCAAAGACGGCGTTGGCCGTCAGGCAGCAGAGCAGATCGGCAAGGGGCGTGGCGGCCACGATCCCGCAGACCGGGAAGAGGGCGCCCAGCAGGAACATCATCGGGATATCCACGATGCCCTTGCGCAGAATGGCCAGCAGGAAGGACTTTTTCCCCTCGCCCACGGCCTGGAAAAACGAGATGTAGGTATAGGCGCTGGCCGAGAAGGGACCGCCCACACAGAGAATGCGCAAAAAGGCCGCGCCCGCGTCCAGCGAAGGGGAGGCGTGGCGGATAAAGAGCCCGATCAGGGGCCGGGCCCAGAGCAGGCTGATCAGCATGCAAAGCCCCGCCATGCCCACCGCGAGGTTGTGGGAGACGCGCACCGCGGCGCGCATCCGCTCCCGCTTGCCGGCGGCGAAGTTGTAGGCAATCAGCGGCAGAGAGCCCTGGGCGATGCCGCGCACGATGCAGTGGGCCAGCATGTTGACCTTCTTGGCCACGCCGATGCCCGCCTGCATCTGGATGCCGCTGAAGCTCATCAGCTTGTCGAGCACGGCGTAGGACACGTTTTCAAACAGCGTCATCACACAGGCGGGGATGCCGGCGGAAAAGACCTCCACCGGGATTTTCCCGGCCAGGCACCGCCGGTCTGGGCGGAAGACCAGGGAAGAATGTTTATGATTATACAGCAGAACCAGGACAAAATACAACAGGGAAATGATGTTGGAGAGGCAGGTGGCGATGGCGGCGCCTGCGGCCTCGCGCCCCGGCGGGAGAATGCGGAACATGAACAGCGGGTCGAGCAGGATATTGCTCACACCGCCGAGCGCAATGCCGATGCTGGCGTGCAGGGCGCGGCCCTCCGCCCGGATCAGGTGGGACAGGAGCCCCCCGACGGCGGTGACCATGCCGCCGCAGGCCACTGTGTAGAACAGGTACTCCACCGCCGCCGTGTGGGCCGTGGGGTCGACGCCGCCCAGCAGATCCACAAAGCCGTGCCGGAAGAGAAAAGCCGCGAGACTGTAGAGCCCCGAAGTGAGCAGGCAGCCCCAGAAGGCGAAGACGGAGGCACCACCGGCCCGGTCCGGATCGTTTCTGCCCAGGGCCCGGGCGATGGCGCTGCCGCCGCCCACGCCGAAGAGATTGGAGATGGCGGAGAGAAACAGGAAGGCGGGCATGCAGACGGTCACGGCGGTCAGCATGGCGTCGTTGCCGGTCATGCCGACAAAGAAGGTGTCCGCCATGTTGTAGATGACCAGGATCACCTGGCCCACCACCGTGGGCAGAGCCATGCGCAAAATGGCCTCGGGGATCCCACAGGTCTCGAAAAGTTCCCTCTTTCTGGCGGCTTCCATGCTGTCACCTCCCCGACCTGCTCCGCTATGCGCCCGCTGATGCTCTCCTTCTTTTTCTCATCCTATGAAAACACAAGAAAAAAAGCAAATGAAAGCTTCTGATTCACCGATAAGAAAAACTTATAAGAAGGGAAGAGAACTGAAAAATGGCTGAAACAGCTGGTTTGCGGAACTGGAAATTCATAAGAAATCGTTATGCGCTTTCTACAAACTGTGATTTCCCGGGACGGACAGTGTGCGCGGTTGACGGAATGAAGGCGGCGTGATACAATAAAACCACCGTAAAATAAAAAACCCACAAGGAGGTTCATTCTATGGATTTCAGAAGCCTGACCGTCAAGGACTGCTTTGCCAACCCCCAGTGCAAGGCCATCATCGAGCAGTACGCGCCCCAGATCATGAAGTACCCCATCAAGCTGTTCAACAAGAAATCCTGCGGCGAGATCTTTGACCTGGTCGTCAGCAAGAAGATCGTCCCCGTGGACGTGGCCAAGACCATCGAGAACAAAATCAACGAGATCCTGTAAACGCAAAAAGGAAAGAGCCCCCGCGGTTCCAAGGAACCGCGGGGGCTTTGCTGTGGAGGTGGGAAAAGAGAGGATTGAGAGGAATCGATCAACGCAGGCCGGCGGCGCGCTCGTAGATCTCGAAGTGCGCGTCTCTGTCCAGCCCGACATAGCCGCCGGTGACACCGCTCTCGGGGATGACGTTCATGTCGACGAGCTTCGGGATCGCGGCGGGGTCGGCGCCGATCTCCTGGAAGGAGAGAGGCATGTGCAGTTCGCGGAGGAAGTTTTTGAAGGCCTCCACGCCCTCGCGCGCGGTGCGCTTGGGATCGTCGTAGTCCATCTGGCAGCCGAAGATGCGGGTAGCCATCTGGGCAAAGCGCATGGCGTCGCTGTGCTCGATGCAGTAGCTCATCCACGCGGGCATGAT
>ONPY01000157.1 GCA_900319835.1 uncultured Eubacteriales bacterium
AACGATTTCCCAATGCGTCCTCTCGGCTGGCTCTCTCCTAAACAGGCTCTTTCTTCTTTTCCTAACTCTGTCACACATCATTGACAAACCTACAGAATTTAGCGGGTACAATACAGGCAGACTGCGAGGTGACGCAATGGAAGACAAGAGCATCAGCTGCTGCTTCACCGGGCACCGGCCCATGAAGCTGCCCTGGGGCATGAACGAAAAGGATCCCCGCTGTGTGGATTTGAAGCTGGAGCTGGCAGCCCGGCTGGAGGGAATCTATCAGATGGGTTACCGCCGTTTTATCTGCGGCATGGCCCTGGGCTGTGACATGTATTTTGCCGAGGCGGTGCTGGAACTACGGCAGCAGCACCCGGACGTCACACTGGAGGCGGCCATTCCCTTCGGGGACCAGCCGGGCAAATGGGGTGCAGAGCAGCGGCAGCGCTATAACCGCCTGATCGATTCCGCCGATCAGGTGACGGTGCTGCAATACACCTATTCAAGAGACTGCATGATGCAGCGAAACCGCTACATGGTGGACCACGCCTCCCTGCTGGTAGCCTGCTTTGACGGCCGTCCCGGCGGCACCATGAACACCATCCTCTATGCCCAGCGCAGCGGCGTGCAGGTGATCATTCTGGATGTGGAATAAACCAAATGGCAAGCAAAAAAGCAGACGAACATTGTCCGTCTGCTTTTTGTCGTGTCCGGCTCAAAACAACGACAGCTGCGCGCCCTCCTCCGGCAGCTCCGCAATGAAGCGAAAGCAGGCCTCCGGATCGTGGAGGACCCCGTGCTTTTCACACTCCGCGTGAAAGAGCCGCATCAGCTCATCGTTCCGGGGGCTGTTTACCACATAGGCGTCGCCGTAGGTCCTGCGGTACTCGTCGCTCAGCCCCGGGAAATGCCGGTCAAGCTGCTGATAAAAGTATTCCCGGTTTCCCTGCCGCAGGGTCAGGCCGATCCCGAAGCAGACGATCCCCTTCACCCCGGCGGAGAAACAATAGTCCAGGAGACGGCGGAGATTCTCTTCCGTGTCTGTCAGAAAAGGCAGAAAAGGGGAGAGCCACACGACGCCGGGGATCCCACGGCTTTGAAATTCTTTCAGGACCTCGCAGCGCCGGGAACTGGGGCAGACATTTGGCTCAAGGACACGGCTCAGCTCGTCGTCCGCCACGGTCAGCGTCATCTGCAGGACGCTTTTGGCCCTGTGATGGATGCTCTCAAACAGATCCAGATCCCGCAGCACCAGGTCGGATTTCGTGATGACCGAGGCGCCGAAGCCGTAGCGCTCGATCAGTTCCAGACAGCGCCGCATCAGCAGAAGCTCTTTTTCACAGGGCTGGTACGGATCGCTCATGGAGCCGGTGGAAATGACGCAGCGCTTCCGCCGCCTGCGCAGATAATCCTCCAGCAGCTCGGGCGCGTTGCGCTTGACCTCCACGTCCTCGAAGGGGTGGGTAAACCGATAGCAGGCGCTCCGGCTGTCGCAGTAGACGCAGCCGTGGACGCAGCCGCGGTAAATGTTCATCCCGTTGGTGCTGTTGAGAAGCGCTTTCGCATCTGCCTCATGCACGGCGTTTGCCTCCTCATGTCAGATTTCGTTCCGGAAACTGTGCCAGCAGCGCCTCGAGATTCGGGACGATCCGGTCCGCGCCCGCCTGCTCCAGCTCCCCTTCGGCGGCATAGCCCCAGCCGACCCCGATGCAGGAAACATTGCAGGCCTTGGCACCGCGCACGTCATACTTGGTGTCGCCCACCAGCACGGTCTCCTCGGGCGTGACGGAGAGCTTTTCCATCACGGCGCGCAGCACGTCCGCCTTGCTGTTGTTGTTCCCGTCGGTGCTGCTGCCCACAATGCCGTCAAAGAGCGGGAGCATGTCCTCCCGTCCCAGCAGCTCTTCCGCCAGTATCTGGGGCTTGCTGGTGGCGATCCCGACGAGATAGCCACGGCGCCGCAGTTCAAGCAGGGCCTCCTTCATGCCGGGAAAGACACGGCACTCATACAGACCGATCGGATTGTATCGCTCCCGAAAGTCCACAACCGCCCGCTCGGCCGCGGCCTGTTCAAAACCGAAATGCGCCATGAACATGTCCACCTGCGGCGGCCCGGCAA
>ONPY01000100.1 GCA_900319835.1 uncultured Eubacteriales bacterium
CATTACCCCGCTATTCTAACAGTTTAGGCAACGAGATGTCCCATGCCTATGGCTGGCTGCCATAAATCAAGGGGCAAATATATAGTAACAGGAGGAAACGCGGATGGCACAACACCCCTATGACAGACAGACGGCGGAGATGGAATACATTCAGGAAAAGACCCCGCTGCGCACAGTCAGCGACACACCCAAGAGCGCGCCCAGCGTCGAAACCGTCACGAACTTTATTTCCAAGTTCACAGCGGTCGGCAACAATCTGATCTCCCTGCTGTCCAGTTTGCTTGCCGCGTTCCTCATCCTGTACAGCGGCTACGTCCTGTACGATACTTTCTCCACCCAGGCCACCGCCCGCAACAGCTGGGATCTGCTGCTGGAAGAGATCGACGACGGCGAATCCCCCCTGGCGGAGGCCATCGCCGCCATCAACAGCGATTACCGCTGCTGGCTCACCGTCTACGACACCAAGATCGACTACCCCGTCCTGCAGGGCGAGGATGATCTCTATTACGCAAACCACGACATCTACGGCAACACCAGCCTCACCGGCGCCATCTATCTGGCCGCGAACAACAGCGGCGATTTCAGCGATACATACAACCTGATCTACGGCCACCACATGGCAAACGGCATCATGTTCGGCGCGCTGGACAGCTTTGAGAGCCTTGATTATTTCAACAGCCACCGCACAGGCGAGATCATCACCAAAGACCGGGTCTATGACCTGAACTTCTTCGCCGTTCTGGACACCCACGCCTATGAGAGCATGGTCTACGATGCGGGCAACCGGGACCTGAATGCGCTGCGCGCCTGGCTGCAGAACAACGCCATGATCTATGACGCGCAGGCCGCCCAGGGCGACAAGATCGTGGCCCTGTCCACCTGCCGCGACGCCACCACCAGCGGCCGTCTGGTGATCTTTGCCACCATGACCGAGCGCGTGCTCCTGCCCATGGAGGTCGAGAACTATGAGGCGGAGTATGACGCGCAGTCCCACAGCGCCGCCGATCAGATCAAGGTGACGCTCCCGGAGGGAACCACGGTCGAATACAGCGTCGACGGCGGATTGACCTGGAGCAAAACGCCGCCCACGGTCGAGAACGTCATGCGGGATACACAGACGCAGGAGGTCACCGCCATCACCGTCATGGTGAAGGCCTTCCATCCCGACTACGGCAGGGCAGCAGAGGCCAGCTTCACCATGAAGGTGCTGCCGAAACAGGTCACCGTGACCGCCGATCCGGCGGGGAAAATCTACGGCGACGACGATCCGCAGCCCTTTACCGCCAAGACAGAGGGCACAATCGGCGAGGACAGCGTCGTCATTGACAGCATCACCCGCGCCGAAGGCGAGGACGTTGGCACCTATCCCATCACGCCCGCCGGCAAAACCGAGCAGGGCAACTACACCGTGAGCTATGTGCCCGGGGTCTTTACCATCAGCCCGAAAACAGGGCTGGAGCTTGTCGTCAACGGCTTCGATGACATGTACGACGGGCAGAGCCACGCGGCCTCCGCCGGCTGCAACGACCCGGAAGCCACTGTGGAGTACAGTGTTGACGGCGGCGAGACCTGGAGCGCGACGCCCCCCTCCATCAAGGACGTCATCCGCAATGCCGACCAGAGCGTCGGACAGATCAACGTCACCGTCCGCGCCACCAAGCCCAACTATGTGACTGTCACCGCGAGCACCGTCCTGCGCGTCACACCCAAGACCGTCAAGGTTACGGCCAACGACAACGGCAAGGTCTTCGGCGGCGCGGAGCCGACGCTGACCGCATCTGTCAGCGGCACCCTCGGCAGCGACGGCGTGGACTATACCATCAGCCGCGCGGCAGGGGAGAGCGTGGGCACCTATGCCATCACCCCCAGAGGCGACGCTGAACAGGGCAACTACCACGTGGAGTATGCGCCCGGCACCTTTACCATCACCCCGGCGCCCGAGGGCATCGCTCTTACGGCCACCGGCTATACCGGCACCTATGACGGCCAGCGGCACCCGGTTTCCGCCAACGCCGTAGCAGCGGACGGCACGCCCTGCACCATTGAGTACAGCACCGACGGCGGCGCGACCTGGTCCACCATCGTGCCCGGAATCACCAACGTCATCCGCAATGCAGACAACAGCGTGGGCAGCCAGACCGTTCAGGTGCGGGCGACCAACCCCAGCTTCTCTCCCAGTGAGATCAGAGAGGTCACCCTGCGTGTCAACCCTGCCCCGGTCGTCATTACGGCCGACAACAAGATCAAGGATTACGGCTCCGCCGATCCCGCGCTGACGGCCACTGTCAGCGGCACCCTGAACGGCGATGTGCTGAGTTATACCATCACGCGCGACCCGGGCGAACAGCCCGGCAGCTACCCCATCAGACCCGCAGGCGCAAGGGAACAGGGCAACTACAGTGTGACCTTCGTGCCCGGCAGTCTGACCGTCAGCGCGCTGACGATGAACCTGACGGCCATCGGCTACACCGGCGTGTATGACGGCGCGGTACACAGCGTCACGGCCAACGTGAACGTGCCCGACGCCATTATCGAGTTCAGTGTCAACGGCGGCGCTTGGACGACTACGCCTCCAAGCCGTCTGAACTTCGGTACCGACACCGTTACCATCCGCGCGACCCGACCGGGCTATACGACGGTCGAGCAGACCGTGCAGCTCAACGTCACCCGCAGACCCGTCACCGTTGTAGTGAACAACGCAACCAAGGTGATCGGTACGGCCGACCCGGCGTTTACGTATACCGTGACCGGCACCATTGGCAACGACACCGTGGCCTTCACCATCGGCCGTGCCGCCGGTGAGGCCGTCGGCACCTACCCCATCACCGCAAACGGCCAGGCCATTCAGGGCAACTATATCGTCACTTATGTGCCCGGCACCCTGACCATCACTGCGGCCGCCGGCGGCGGCGTCAATCCGCCCGGCCCGCCCAATCCCGACAACCCGCAGCCGCTGCCCACGCAGCCGCCGCAGCCCGAGGAGATCGTGGAAGAAGAGCCGCCTCTGGCCCAGTTTGTCAACGGCTTCCGGCCCACCGGCGGCACCCATGGCGAAAAGGCCTGGGCCCTGGTGAATCTGATCTGCCTGCTGGCGACCATCTATCTGTTCGTGCCGCTGCTGCACCTGAAGGATAAGTACGGCCGCATCAAGCAGATGAAGGCGTTCAACGAGGAAAAGAGCGCGCTCTTTGACAAGCCCGATCTGGAAGAGGAGGAGCGCAGGGAACGCGAGCGTATCCTGGATACCGCCCTGGCCATGAAGAATCTTGACAATGTGCGCGCCGCGCTGGCCGAGATCACCGGGGAGGACTTCGCCAACGCGGTGGAGGAGCTGTACTACCATGTGACTGTGTTCGCAAGGCGCTTCCGGCTTGGCTTCGGTCTGGAGCTGGTGGACGTGATCGCCGCCATCGTCGCCTTTGTGCTGACGGAGAATATGCGTCTGCCCATGGTGCTGATCGACAAGTGGACGCCGCTGATGCTGATCCTGCTGTTGCTCTGCTGGGTTCTGGATGTGCGCCTGATGCGTTACCGGGAAGAGACCCCCGCGGAGGAAGACATGGAGGAGAAGGAAGCCCAGCCCGTCTGATCCTCAAACAGCAAAACATAAAAAACCCGCCGCAGCTTTCGCTGCGGCGGGTTTCCATAGGAGACGATTATTTTTTCCCCAGAAAATCCATGGCGCTGCCGAGAAGATTGTTGAGGATGTCATCCATCCCGGTACTCTCACCCTTTAAGACGGCGACGGCCTTTTTCTTCGTGTCGCTGTCCGCGGCGCGGTAAAGCTCCACCAGCTTCTTTTCCGCAGCGGTCAGGGTATCTGCCGCTTTGGCGGAAGCGCTGGCCTTTTTTGCGGCAGCGGTGGTCTTCTTGGCGGCGGTGGTCGCTGCGGCGGCCTTTTTCGCTGTGGTGTTCTTGGCCGCGGTGTAGGTGCTCTCCTTGGCGGCATTGACAAGCGAGGCCTGGGCCACGCCGGTGGCCTTGGCGATCTGCCGCAGCACCGACTGGCTGAGTTCCTTTTCGCCCCGCTCGGCCTTGCCGATGTCAGAGGCGCTGACGCCGTCGATCATTTTGGCGAGAGACTCCTGGCTGAGCTTGGCGGCGGTGCGGGCCTCCTTGATCAGGGGACCGACTTTGTTTGCCATGGGTGGTTCCTCCTTTTTTGGAATATGTTTCGTTTTCGCCTGTGTCCAGCATATCACAGCACAAAAATGGGCGCAAGTGTTTTCCGTCGCGGCATGCTTGATTTGCCGCGGATAAAATGGTATGCTGAACATATCTTAACCAGGACGCGGCACAAGGCCGCAGTCTGAAAAGCTGGTGTATCGGATGATTTATTTTAATCCCATTCTCATTGCCGCCGCGGTGATCCCCGCCATCGTCCTGCTGGTGAAGGTGGAAAAGGCGGACCGCCTGGAAAAGGAGAGCCGGAGACTTCTGATTTCCCTGGTGGTTTTCGGCGTGATTTCCACGGCCATCGCCTCCCTGGGGGAGCGGATCGGCATGGCGCTGCTGGAGAGCCTTTTGCCCGAGGAGAGCACGCTGTTTAACGTGCTGCTCTATTTCGGCGTGGTGGCCTTCTCGGAAGAGGGCGCCAAATATGTGCTCTTAAAGCGCAAAACCTGGAACAACCCGGAGTTTAACTGCCAGTTTGACGGCGTGGTCTACAGCGTGTTTGTCTCCCTGGGCTTTGCCCTGTGGGAGAACATCGGCTATGTCGCCATGTATGGGCTCACCACGGCCCTGGTGCGCGCGGTGACCGCCGTGCCCGGCCACGCCTGCTTCGGCGTGTTTATGGGCGCGTGGTACGGTATGGCCAAGCGGCGGGATGGCGCCGGGGATGCGGCGGGCGCTGCCAGTCTGCGCCGGCGCGCGCTGCTGGTGCCCGCGCTGCTGCACGGCTTTTACGATTTTACCGCTACCTATGAAAACATGGAGATGGGCCTGATCTTCCTGGTGTTTGTCATCGCCATGTTCATCGCGGCAAATCGTCTGGTCAAGCGCATGGCGGCAAACGACGTCTACATCGAACGCAACCGCTTTGGCCTCTGGCTGTAAAAGAAACACGCGGGCGCATCCTATGGGATGCGCCCGCAATCGTTATTTCAGAGTTTTCCTCAGCGCCTCGGTGTCATAGTCCCAGCCGCGCTCCAACAGCCAGTAGCCCTCAAAGTCCTCATCCTCGTCCGCTTCGCCCTCTTCAATGGGCACGTCGGGCTTGATGCGGCTGAGCATCTTTTTCGTTTCATAGGCTCTCAGCTCCTGAAGGGAGAAGGGGAGACCCTCCGCCTCAGCGATGGGCAGCAGCACCGCCCGGACCACCGACTCCCGCACCTCCAGACTGCCGGGGTAGATAGCCAGCGCATCCTCCACCCGGGCGCGCAGCGCGGGCTCCGCGTCATAGCGTGCAAAAAAACGGGCTACGTTTTCCGTCATGGTCTCATCTCCATTTCAACATCGTAGGCCCATTATACAGGCCGACGGGAGAATTTGCAAGCGGCAGGTACGGAACAAACCGACCCGTGCCGCCGTCCATGGGGCAGGGAACTGAGCGCACTTGCGCAGGGACTTAAACTGTGATACAATAAAACATCCTATATAAACCGATTCTTCGCTTCCAATGAAATCATATAGAAAAGGTGGGTGTTCAAGCATGAACGCGAACAACAACGGCGGTAAGGTGAGATTTACCATTGACAAGTCCGGTTTCTTCGCAGAAAGCGCCATGATTTTGCTGGTCCTCTCGGCCATCTTCCGCATCATCGGCTGCTGGGGGCTCTGGGCAGACCGGGTCTCCGCTCTGATGATCATTCTCCTGCCTGTGTGCTGCTGCCTGCTGCTGGTCCTGTGCATCCTGCTTTTCGGCAAGAAGGGGTTCTTCCTCTCCTTCATCCCGGTGCTGCTGGGTGTGGTGTTCTTTGTGTTCAAGTCCCTCTACTTTGACAACTGGCTCCACACCGTGCTGTGTATCCTGCTGTACATGGTGGTGGCTGTGCTCTACACCGGCACCGTCTTCGGCTGGATCCACACCAAGTGGTTCCTGCCCCCGCTGTTCGGTCTGCCCTTCCTCTACCATGTGATCGTGGAGGATCTGCCCGCCCTGTCCAATACGGCCGAGCCCGTCACCTTCGCCGCCGGCATGCAGGAGATGAGCGTGCTGTGCATCATGGCGGCGATGTTCTGCGTCGGCATGGGTCTGAAAAAGCAAGTCAAAGAACCCAAGGTCATCGAGCCCGAGGTGGTGGAGCCTGAAGCTGTGGAGATTGAGCCTGCTTCCGCCCCCGCGCAGCCGGAGCCTGTCCCCGCGCCCCAGGCGGCGGAACCTGTGCCCGCGGCCTCTGCGGCGGAGCCCGCCGTACCGGCAGAACCAGCCCCTGCCCCGGCCGAGCCTGTCTTTGATCCGGATGAAGAGCCCTACCACGCCACCCTCACCCTGGACCCCGAGCCCTGGGAGCCGGAAGGGGCGGATGCGCCGGAGGCAAAAGAAGAATAAAACCTTCACAGGAATGAAGCCATGAACCAAACACAAAAAACGGCTGTATCCCCGGCGCCGAGCCGGGGGCAGTCCAGACGCAGACGGGCCTATGTGATCTGTACGATTCTGGCCTCGGTGTTCATCATCGCCATGGCTGTGGTGCTGATGAGCATTTCCGACAACCGGGTTTACAACGATTACATGAACCAGGCCCAGCTGCTCTATTATAACAAAGATTATGACGGCGCGCTGTCGATGCTGCGCAAGGCGGCCTCCAAGGAGAAGACGGACGAGTGCCTGCTGCTGATGGCCCAGTGCTATGAGAACCAGGGCAACTACAACAAGGC
>ONPY01000098.1 GCA_900319835.1 uncultured Eubacteriales bacterium
CACCCGGTAAATCTTCACTTTATGTGTGCCGAACAGGAAGGCAAAGGCGGATTCCCCGTAGGTATACCAGCCCAGTACCGTAGAGAGGCAGAACAAGATCAGGGAAATGACGATTACAACTTGTCCAAGCCCACCCAGATTCTGACGGAAAGCGGTAGCCGCCAGCACCGTGCCGTCGGTAACGCCGCTGTTCCACACGCCGCTGACCATGATGATAAGCGCGGTAAAGGTGCAGATGACGAAGGTATCGAAAAAGACCTCGATGATGCCGTAGAGCGCCTGCTTGACGGGAACGTCCACCTTGGCCGTGGCGTGGACCATGGCGGAGGAACCGGTGCCCGCTTCGTTGGAGAACACGCCGCGCTGTACGCCGCGCCGGATTGCAACACTCATGGTCGCACCGGCCACGCCGCCGATCACCGCATCGCCGGAAAAAGCGGACTTGACGATGAACCACAGCGCCTGCGGAATCAGCGTGATATTCATGATGAGGATCACGAGCCCAAAGCCCAGATAGATCAGCGCCATGATCGGTGTGAGATAGGTGGTGACATCCGCGATTTTCTTCACGCCGCCGAAGATGACCAACCCGTCAATAGCCAGGATCAGGATCGCGATGACCCAGGGGATCACCGTGCCGCCGCCGGCAAGTCCGCTGACAGCGCTGCTGATGGTGTTTACCTGCAGAGCGCCGCAGGAGACAAAGGAGACGAAAACAGTGAAGACGGCGAAGGCTCCGCCCAGGATCTTTGCAATGGTTTTCTGCTTCATGCCCTGTGTCAGGATGTACATGACGCCGCCGCGAAAGTTGCCTTCCTCGTCCTGTACGCGGTAATGCATGGCCAGGGCGATCTCCGCAAATTTCGTGGCCATACCGCCCAGCGCGGCGATCCACATCCAGAAGATCGCGCCGGGCCCGCCCACGGCGATCGCATAGGCCACGCCGACGATGTTGCCGTTTCCCACGCAGGAGGACAGGGCGGTGGCGAGCGCTTTGTAGGAGCGGATCTGCCCGATGCCCTCGTCGGATTTCTTCTCCACGTTCCATACGACTTCCCGGAAAGCGGCTCCGAAACGGGTGAACTGGATGCCCCTCAGCCGGATTGTAAAGTACAGCCCTACTCCGAAGAACACCGCCAGCATGATCGGGCCGAACAGGAATGTTCCCAGATCACTCAAGATTTTTCCGATAATGGCTTCCATTTTCTTTTCTCCTTTGCAAAAAAGTACCGGGGAACTCTATCGCGAGTTCCCCGGTTTTGGACGCAGGAAAGCGTGAACTCGAGGAAATGGGCGCAGTTACACATACACATGTCTACAGACATGTGCAGCACAAAAGCGAAGCATTTCTCGAAAACAGCTTTCATGGCCCCTCCTATTTAACCTATTGACTTAATAGGTTGATTTGTTTATACTGCATTTGTTCTCCCTTGTCAAGAGGAAGAAAAACGGATGGAGGGATACGGAGACATGAATGAGAAACTGGAACAGCTGAAACAATACTTGCTGTCTCAGGGCAGCTTGGCCGTGGCCTTTTCCGGGGGCGTGGATTCCACTTTCCTTTTGAAGGTGGCCCACGACACGCTGGGCGACAAGTGCGTCGCCGTGACAGCCTCCTCCTGTTCTTTTCCGGAGCGGGAGCTGAAAGAAGCAAAAGCTTTCTGCGCGACGAACGGGATCCGCCATGTCGTGATGCGCTCGGAGGAACTGGAGATCGAGGGCTTTCGGCACAATCCGAAAAACCGCTGCTATCTCTGCAAGCACGAGTTGTTTGAAAAAATCTGGGACATTGCCCGCGAGCTTGTCCAGCATGCCGTGGCGGAGGGCTCCAACATGGATGACAACGGGGATTATCGCCCAGGCCTTGTCGCGGTCAGAGAGCTTGGCGTACTCAGCCCGCTGCGTCACGTCGGCCTAAACAAGGTGGAGATCCGGGAGCTGTCCAGGGAGCTGGGTCTCTCCACCTGGGACAAGCAGAGCTTTGCCTGCCTGTCCTCCCGTTTCGTGTACGGGGAGACGATCAATGAGGAGCGGCTCTCCATGGTGGATCGCGCGGAACAGCTGCTTCTGGATCTGGGCTTTCACCAGGTGCGTGTACGGATCCACGGCCAGCTTGCCCGGATCGAGACCGATCCGGCAGAGTTTGAAAAGCTGCTGTCGGAGCGGGAGAAAGTCACATCCGCCTTCCGGGATTACGGCTTTAGCTATGTGACCATGGATCTGACCGGCTACCGTACGGGAAGCATGAATGAAACTTTTAGAAAAGAGGATCAAGTATATTGAGCTGTGAAAACTGTCATAGCTGCGACTGCTGCGCGGGATGTGCAGGCTGTAAACAAAACGACGCGCTCAATCCCTTGGAATATGCGCTTTTGGATATCTTTTCCGTGACGCCCTTTCTGCCCGTGGCAATCAACAAGCAAAGCGGCCAAGCTCTTTTGCTGGATCCGGAACTTGAACCGGGCGCGGCCGGCTTTGCGCTTCGAATGCTGCAGCGGAGGGGATATGTCCAGGTGAGCGCAGACACTCCCCTGCAAAACGCCAGCTATCGTGGATATGAGGATTGGAAACACGGAAGCGCCGCGCTGACTGTCAGAGGGCAGGATGCTATTGATGCTATGGAATACGGAGGATAGGGGTAGAAAAAGACGTATGGGAGAGCAGAAAGCAACAGGATACTGAAATATGCTGAATGAATTTTCCCGGACCCAGCTTTTGTTGGGGCCGGAAGCCATGGAAAAGCTTGCTCACAGTCGGGTGGCTGTTTTCGGGATCGGCGGCGTGGGCGGCTATACGGTCGAGGCCTTGGCCAGATCGGGGATCGGCGCGCTGGATCTGATCGACGACGACAAGGTCTGCCTGACCAACATCAACCGGCAGATCCTCGCCACGCGAAAGACCGTGGGAAAATACAAGGTGGATGTGGCCGCCGAGCGGATCAGTGACATCAATCCGCGCTACGCGGTGCGGACGCACAAGACCTTTTATCTGCCGGATACGGCGGAGGAATTCGACTTCTCCCAATACGATTATGTGGTGGACGCCATCGACACGGTGAGCGGTAAAATACAGCTGGTGCTGGCGGCCCAGACGGCCGGAACGCCGATCATCAGTTCCATGGGCGCGGGCAACAAGCTGGATGCCACCGCCTTTCGCGTGGCGGATATCACGCAGACCTTGGTCTGTCCGCTGGCGCGTGTCATGCGGCGGGAACTGAAGAAGCGCGGCGTCAGGCATTTGAAGGTTGTCTACTCCGGAGAAAAGCCCATCAGGCCGCTGGAGGATCTGAGCATCAGCTGCCGCGCCCACTGCATCTGCCCGCCCGGGACAAAGCGCCACTGCACCGACAGGCGGGATATTCCCGGTTCCGTGGCCTTTGTGCCGTCAGTGGCAGGGCTGATTATCGCGGGGGAAGTGGTAAAGGATTTGTGTAATGAGGTAGTCAGGCCATGAGAGAAGTTTCCCTATCCGAGCTGGAGCGCATGGAAGAAGGCAGTTTCGTTTTGATCGATACCAGAAGCACGGATAATGTGCGGTATGGCATGATCCCCGGGGCGATCCATATTCCGGAGACAGAACTCATGGAGAACGCGGCGCGCTATGCCAGGGAGCTGCCTGACGGCAGGACGCTGATCGTTTACTGTCAGCGGGGCGTTCGTTCGATCGCTGTGTCCGAAGCGCTTGCCGACTGCGGCAGAGAATGCTTCAGCCTGGCAGGAGGATATCTCGCCTGGCTGAGAGCAGCGACAAATCAAGTCGAGGATGGGCAGGAGCGTCAGAAAAAGGCCGAAGACAGCATCCGCGGGAAATTCCATAAGCAGCTCTTTTCTCCGTTTGCAAAAGCCTGCAAAGAATACCGGCTCATGGAAGACGGAGACCGCATCGCGGTCTGTATTTCCGGCGGGAAAGACTCCATGCTCATGGCGAAGCTGTTTCAGGAGCTTCAGAGGCACCGGAAGATCTCCTTTGAGCTGCTGTTTCTGGTGATGGATCCGGGATATAACGACGACAACCGGCGATTGCTGGAGCACAACGCCAAAATGCTCGGCGTTCCGATCACAGTTTTTGAAAGCACGATTTTTGACGTGGTGGATACGGTGGAGAAAAACCCCTGTTATCTATGCGCGAGAATGCGAAGGGGGTATCTTTACAGCAAGGCCAAGGAACTCGGATGTAATAAGATCGCGCTCGGCCATCACTATGACGACGTCATTGAGACGATCCTGATGGGAATGCTCCATGGCGGCCAGATTCAAACCATGATGCCGAAACTGCACAGCACCAATTTTGACGGCATGGAGCTGATCCGCCCGATGTACTTTGTTCGGGAAGCGGACATCTGCAAATGGCGGGACTGGAACGAACTGCACTTTCTGCAATGTGCCTGCCATTTTACCGACACCTGCACCACCTGCCATGAGGATGGCACCACCTCTTCCAAGCGTCTCGAAACGAAAAAGCTGATCGCAGCCCTGAAGGAGGCAAATCCCCAGGTCGAGGCAAACATCTTTAAAAGTGTTTCCAATGTCAATCTCAGCACGGTGATCGCATATAAAAAGGACGGCGTCCGGCATCATTTTCTGGATGATTACAACGAAACGTATTGATACGAGAAGAAGGGATCGAAGCTTTGCATTGTACAAAGACTCGATCCCTTCTGCCAACTTCCTTCAAGCTATTGTTTTCGCTGTTTTCTCTTTGTCATTTCATCCGCAAATATCTATTGACAACAGAAAGAAATCCGATAGAATGATTACAACCTACTAATTTAATGGGTGATAGCGTGGATGATAAGAAGGTATCCCTGACCTATACCGATATGCGTTGCCTGGCCGAGCATGCGGCAAGATGTTTTCCGGACAGAGAATTCTTCCTGTGTACGGACGAAGAAATGCCGTATGTACGCGGTTCGGAGCTCTACGGCTTCTGCAAAAAGGCGGAGGCCGTGCTGGATGCCATTCCTGTGGGACGGCACATCGCTCTTCTCGGACCGAGCAGCGCCGCCTGGCTTGCCGCGTATTTCGCCGTGCTCTCCGCCGGGCGTGTGATCGTCCCGCTGCACGACGGCATGCAGCAGCAGGAGCTGGAGGACTGTCTGAGGCTGGCCGACTGCGGCGTGCTGCTCTACGACGGGCGGCGCGGTGAGACCGCAGCGGCGCTTGCGCGCAGCCTTCCGGGTCTCCGCGTCCTGCCTCTGCACGCGTTCATCGCAAAGCTCCGAGCGGAAGAGCGGGAAACGCTCCCGGAGCTGTGTGCGGATTCCGCCGCCGCCATGTACTTCACCTCCGGGACGACAGGAAAGCCACGATGCGTGATGCTCACGCATCGGAATATGGGGGCCCAGATCAGTGCTGTGACTGCGGTGCTCCCACTTTCGGAAACAGACGTGGGACTCTCGCTCCTTCCTTTGAGCCATACCTTTGAAATGATGACCCATGTGGCCGGGGCGCTGCACTGCGGCGGGACACTGTATCTCAACGAGAGCGTACGGACAGTCAAGAAAAACCTCCGGGAAAAGCGGCCCACCATCCTTGTGGCCGTCCCGCTGATCCTGCAGACGCTCCATAAGGAGATCGTGAACACCGCGAGAAAACAGGGCCGACTGAAGCAGCTGCACAAAGCAGTCAGCCTGAGCGGCGCACTGCAGAAGATCGGGCTCGACATGAGCGGGCGTCTTTTCGGAGAGGTGACCGCGCTTCTCGGCGGGCGGCTGCACACGATCATCTGCGGGGGCGCGGCGCTGGATCCGGAGCTGATCCGCTTCTTCCGGGCGCTGGGGATCGAGGTCCTGCAAGGCTACGGGATCACCGAGTGCTCTCCCGTTGTGTCCGTGAATCGGCCGGGGAACAACCTTGTCGGCTCGGTCGGGCAGCCCCTGCCCTGCTGCGAGGTGAAGATCGACGGGCGTGAGATCTGTGTCCGCGGCGACAGCGTTTCGCCCGGCTACTACGGGGACGCGCAGGCAACTTCAGAGAGCTTTCGGGACGGCTGGTTCCACACGGGCGATCTCGGGCGATTGGATCGAAAGGGCAACCTTTTCTTCGAAGGCCGGGTCAAAAACCTGATCATCCTGGCCAACGGGGAAAACGTCTCTCCGGAGGAGTTGGAGGAAAAGCTCTATCAGACCGAGGGGATTCTGGACGCGGCCGTTTATGAAAAAGACGGCCGGATCACGGCGGAGCTCTTCGTGGACCGGGCGCTGATCCCGGATGTACCCGCCGCGTGGCGGATCGTCAGCCCCATCAACCGCAGTCTGGCCTCCTTCAAGCAGATCGGCGATATCGTGCTGCGGGAGACGGAATTTGAGAAAACAGCGACCCGGAAAATCAAACGCTATAAACTGAAAGGGAGTTAAGGGATGGAAGAAAAGATAAAAGGAAATCCTCTCCGAAGTATCCGGCGTCCCGCTCGCTCAGCTGCGAGACGACACACGGCTGGTCGGAGATCTGGGCATGAGCTCGTTTGATCTGGCTGATACGGTCGTCAGTGTGGAGGAGACCTACGGCGTCAAGATCCCCGATCAGCGCTTCGGCGAGCTGGAAACCGTGGCGGACATCCTCCGCGTCATTCAGGAGGAGAATGCGCTATGATCCTCAACGGTCTTCCGCATCTTGACCCGGTGTCGGTCAAGTTCGATCACAGCTTCGTCTTCGACGCGCACAACTACAACAGAAAGCAGCTCATAACCCGCTACCGCGGGACGGTGGTCGAGCGCACACACCTGGGCTATGCCGTCACCGGCTGGCAAAAGAGCATCTATCATTTCGGCGGCCTGAATCGTGAGGTTCCGATCCTGGTCAGCATGCTGCTGGACGAAACCGGCCGGATCCGCAGCCTGAAGATCGACGAGCGGAGCGAGGGCAGCCAGGGCAGGCGCTGTGACTTTGCCTGCCTGGAGACCCTCTGCGGGGAAAAACTGATCGGCACCCCGCTCACGGAGCTCGGCAGCCGGGTGTCCTCCGCGCCGGACGTCAAGTGCCTGCACCTCTTTGAGATCCTCAGTGCCTGCGCCTCGTTCTTCGGCACCCTCGCCGCGCGGAACCTGACGGAAGGAAGCGAGCAGGAGTATATCGCGATCCGCCCGGAGCGAGACGGGCTGGCTTCTGATTCCACGCACGAGATCCTCGGGCAGCGCGATCAGACGCAGGTCTGGCTGGAATACCGCACATCGCCCAGGCTGGGCAGGGAAAACCTGGCCGAAAGCCTCGACGCTGCGGTGACCGTGCGGTATAACGGGGAGGCTGCGTTTAGCGAGGAGCTTCACGCCTCCGACTTTGAGAGCGTCTACGCGCAGCTCAACCGGCTGTTTTCCAAGTGCCATCACCGGGAGAAGGCTTTCTTCGGCTTAAAGGGCCGCGTACGGTTTTTCAACTCTCCCTCCATGGTCGGCCTTGTTCTTCTGACGATCAGCCATAGCTTTGTGCCCGGCCTTGTGTCGCGCGCATGGAGAATCGAGAAGATCCTGCACTATCTGCAGACCGGCTACGGCAAAAATCCCTGCAAGGGCTTCGGCGGATAAAAAAAGGGATTGACAAAAGAATTCTTGTGTGCTATAAACATATCATATTGATAGGTTTTTGGAGGCCATTATGCGTAAGGCGAGCTTCAACTGCATGATGTGTTGTGACATGCGCTGTGAGATGCGCGTGCGCTTTGCCTTGCCCATTTGAGTTCTCCTGTTGCTTTGCAGACGGCCGGGGAGCCAGGCGGGCTCTCCGGTTATTTTGTTTTTGTGGGTGATTACACTTGAAGATTTATTTAGAGCGGTTGCTTCGGCATAATTTCCGAAACGGTCGAATGACGTCGGAACGAGGCCATAAGGTCATGGAGCCGCATGAATTTGGCTCCATCGACCGATGACCTTGTTCCTCCTCTCCCGATCAAACCCGCTCCGCTGGGCTTTGATCGGGTCATAAAAGCGGAAATATGATGAAAAAAGAGGTACATATCATGTCCAATTATAAATTCGAAACGCTGCAGCTTCATGTTGGTCAGGAGCAGGCCGATCCCGCAACCGACGCCCGTGCCGTTCCCATCTACCAGACGACCTCCTATGTCTTCCACAACTCCGCCCACGCAGCGGCCCGCTT
>ONPY01000046.1 GCA_900319835.1 uncultured Eubacteriales bacterium
GGCTTCAACGCATCGGATATTTTTGAAGCAGAGCCTGACGCCGGCCTCGGCAACGGCGGTCTCGGCCGTCTTGCCGCCTGCTATATGGACAGCATGGCCTCTCTCGGTATCGAGGGCACCGGCTACTCCATCTGCTATGAGCTCGGGATTTTCAAGCAGCAGTTCCGGGACGGGAAACAGACCGAAATCGCCGACAACTGGCGCACCGCCGCGGAAAGCTGGCTGATCCCGCGCTATGAGGACATGGTTGAGGTCCGCTTCGGCGGCCAGATCTCCCCGCACTGGGACAATCAGGGTCATTACTTTGCCGAGCATACCGGCTATACCTCCGTCATCGCGGTTCCCCGCGACATGCTGATCGCCGGCTACGGAGAAAACACGGTCAATACCCTCCGTCTCTGGGACGCCAAGAGTCCCAACTCTCTGGACATGTATCTCTTTTCCGAAGGCGAGTACGTCAAGAGCATGGAGCAGCGCACCATGGCCGAGGTAATTACCAAGGTCCTCTATCCCGCCGACGATCACATCGAGGGCAAAACCCTGCGTCTGAAGCAGCAGTACTTCTTCGTCTCCGCCAGTGCCCAGGACATCGTCCGCAAGCACCTGAAGAAGTGGGGCGATATCCGCAGCTTCTCCAAGCATCATGTGATCCAGATCAACGACACCCACCCGACCATGATCATCCCCGAGCTGATGCGCATCTTCATGGACGAGTACGGCCTGGGCTGGGATGAGTCCTGGGACATCGTCAAAAACAGCGTGGCCTACACCAACCACACCGTCATGAGCGAGGCGCTGGAGAAGTGGCCCCAGGATCTGATCCAGCAGCTGCTCCCCCGCCTGTGGGAGATCATGTGTGAGATCAACCGCCGCTGGTGCGATTATCTGGCCGTCAAGTTCGGCACCGGCGACAAGCTGGGCCGCAACCTCATCATCCGCGACGGGCAGGTCCACATGGCAAATCTCTGTCTCGCCGCCTGCTACATGGTCAACGGCGTGTCCCGCCTCCACGGCGAGATTCTGAAGAACGATCTGTTCCGGGACGTGTACTCCATCCGGCCCGAGCGCTTTACCCACGTCACCAACGGCATCGACCACCGCCGGTGGCTTGCCCAGATCAACCCCGGTCTGCACGGGCTGATCACCGATCTGCTGGGCAATGACGACTACCTGCTCAAGCCCGAGGAGCTCGAAAAACTAGCCGCCTTTGCCGACGATGAGACCGTCCGCGCCCGCATGAACGAGATCAAGCACGAAAACAAGCTGCGCTTTGCCAGGTTTGCCAAGCGCAACGACAACTTCAAGCTCAACACCGACGCCGTGATCGACGTGCAGGTCAAGCGTCTTCACGAGTACAAGCGCCAGCTGCTGTGTGCCATGAACATTGCGGGTCTCCAGATGCGGCTGCATGACAGCCCCAACATGGACTTTGTGCCCCGGACTTACGTCTTCGGCGCCAAGGCCGCCGCGGGCTACAAGACCGCCAAGCGCATCATCGAGCTGCTGCTGAGCCTGGCCAACGACGTCAACAACGACCCCGTCTGCAAGGACAAGCTCCAGGTCTATTTCGTGGAGAACTACCGCGTCAGCGCCGCCGAAGCCATTGTCCCCGCCGCGCAGGTGTCCGAGCAGATCTCCACCGCCGGCAAGGAGGCCTCCGGCACCGGCTGCATGAAGCTGATGATGAACGGCGCCGTGACCATCGGCACCCTGGACGGCGCAAACGTCGAGATGTACGAGCGCCTGGGCGACGAGAACATGTTCCTCTTCGGTCTGCACACCGACGAGATCGCCAACTGGCGCGCCCACGGCTACGATCCCAACTCCATCGCCCAGAACGACCGGGAGCTCTACCGCATCGCCATGCGGGCCATGAACGGCTTTGCCGACGGAAAGAACTACTCGGACATCATCTCCGGCCTGCTCTACGCCGGCGACCCCTACATGGTGGTGGCGGACTTCCGTCCCTATGTGGACTGCCAGCGGAAGCTCTACGAGCGCATCGCGGATCCCTCCGAGATGGGCCGTCTCTCCATCATGAACACCGCCGAGAGCGGCTTCTTCGCCGCCGACCGGGCCATCGCACAGTATGCCCACGAGATCTGGCACATCAACTGATCCTGTTTTCTGATGAAAAGCAGACTTTTTTCATCGCAGTCCAGTATGCTCCCACCCTGCATGCAGTCCCCTCTCATGTCATCCTGAGCGAGCCCAAAGGGCGAGTCGAAGGATCTCAAACGTCGATCCCTGTACGGCGTGCGTCGTTTGCACGTCTTCGGCTCCCCTCGGGATGACCTGCTTCCGGATCGTATGCATACGAAAAGGCCGGCGTGAAAGCGCCGGCCTTTTGTTTATTCCTGTCACCGGCTGCTGGGACCGGGGTCCGCGTCGCCGAAAATCAGATCGTCAATGTCCATCTTGATCCCTCCCTGTAAAGTCAACATACCGTCATTGTATGCGGGATGCCCGACAAAGATGACACCCGGCATAAAATAATTGTGAATGGGCCGATTATCACTTGAATCGCGGCCCGGATTGGGTTATAATACACAAGTCTGCAAAAAAGAAACACTTTATTCCTATCAACACGCAAAGGATGAATGACAGTCATGAGTGCATCTACTGAGAGAAAGAACCGCCAGGCTGCCCGCGAGGCCGGCACTGACAAAAAGCAGCTCGCCCAGGAGAAGGCCGCGCAGGAGCAGGCCAAGAGCAAGCGCCGCTGGACCATCGGCACCATCGCCGTTGTGGTGGTGATCGCGCTGGTTCTGCTGCTCAACTCCCCCCTGGTCTACAAGAGCGCCGCCTATACCGTGGGCGACCGCAAATATTCCACCGCCGAGGTCAGCTACCGCTATGCCAACCAGTATCTGACCTTTGCCAACCAGTACGGCAACTACGCCTCCATGTTCGGTCTGGATACCTCCGCCGGCATTCAGGGGCTGGACAAGCAGGATTGCCCCTTCAACGGCGGCAGTTGGAAGGATTACTTCCTGGAAGCCGCCAAGAATGAGATGCAGCAGACCACCGCGCTGCTGGACTACGCCGCTCAAAACGGCATCGCCCTGGACGAGAGCGAGCTTGCCGAGGTGGAGACCGCCTTCGACGGCATCGACGAGCGCGCCAAGTCCTACGGCTACGCCAATGCCGACAAGATGATGGCCGCCAACTACGGCGCGGGCGTGAACGTGGCCCTGGTCCGCAGCGCCATGCAGGAGTCCGCCCTGGCCAACAAAGCCATGGAGGCGCTGCAGGAGAGCTTCTCCTACACCGAGCAGGATCTGGAGGAGCGCTACCAGAGCTATGCGGGCATGCGCGACTATTTCGACTACAGTTATGTGACCGTGGAGGCCCACGGCGATGAGGACAGCGAGCCCACCGAGGAGAGCAAGGCGGAGGCCATGAAGACCGCCGAGGCCGTCAGGGCCGCCTACGCCGCCGCCAAGGGCGACGACTATGCCCAGCGTCTCAGCGACGCGGCGGAGGCCCAGGGCCTGAGCGCCAACCGCGGCCGCAGCACCATCGGCAGCGGCCTGGTGGCTGCCGGCGAGTGGATGATGGACGCGGCCCGCAAGGCCGGCGACGTGACCGTGGAGGCCGACGCCGACGGCGACCACG
The DNA here is from genome assembly GCA_900319835.1 of uncultured Eubacteriales bacterium. The sequence continues at coordinate 3,619 of ONPY01000046.1, forward strand.
TCTACGTGGTGCTGTTCATCAGCCGCAACGACAACCACTACTATCGCCCCTCCGTGCGCCACATCCTCATCAAGGCCGAGGCCGACGAAAACGGCGTCTACACCGACGAGGCCAAGGCGGCCGCCAAGGCCCGGGCCGAGGAGATCCTGGCCGAGTTCAATGCCGGCGACAAGAGCGAGGACAGCTTTGCCACTCTCGCCAACCTCTACTCCGAGGACACCGGCTCCAACACCAACGGCGGCCTGTACGAGAACATCGTCAAGGGCACGATGGTGGAGGAGTTTGACGCCTTCTGCTTCGCAGGGCACAAACCGGGCGACACCGGCATCGTCTACGGGGAGAGCGCCACCTACGCCGGCTATCACGTGATGTACTACGTGGGCGAGGGCGAGGAGCTCTACTCCAGCTCCATCGCCAAGGACGACCTGCGCTCCACCGCGGTGAACGAGAAGCTCGAGGAACTGACCGCCGCCTACACTGTCAGCGAGGGCTTCGGCATGAAGTTTGTCGGCTGATCGAGCACAATAAAAAACCAAACGCCGCCGGGAAACCGGCGGCGTTTTGAAAAAGGAGAGACAATTATGGAGGAGAGAAGCATACGCGCTGAAATGCTCCTGGGCCGTGATGCCATGGAGAAGCTCAGGCACAGCCATGTGGCCGTCTTCGGTCTGGGCGGCGTGGGCTCCTGGTGTGCCGAGGCGCTGGCCCGCTCCGGCGTGGGAGAGCTGACCCTGGTGGATCGGGACACCGTGGGCGCAAGCAACATCAACCGCCAGCTCATCGCGCTTGACTCCACCCTCGGCCAGTCCAAGGTGGCGGCCATGGCGGCAAGGCTGCGGGACATCAATCCCGCCATCCGCCTGCACCTGATCGAGGGCCACTACGAGGCCGCCGACCGGGAGCGCTTTTTCGCCGATTACGACTTCGTGGCCGACTGCATCGACCTGGTCTCCTGCAAGCTGGATCTCATCATGAGCTGCCGGGAACGGGACATCCCCATTCTCTCGGCCCTCGGCACAGGCAACAAGCGGGACGCGCAGCAGCTGGAGTTGACGGACATCGCCAAAACCCGCGGCTGCACCTTTGCCCGCGTGATCCGCAAGGAGCTGCGCGAGCGCGGTGTGGCGCACCACCCGGTGGTCTACTCCCCGGAGGAGCCCATGGAGGCCGCCCAGTTTGAGGCGCCGCCCCCCGGGCGGCGGAGCGTCCCCGGCTCCCTGGTCTGGGTCCCCGCCAGCGCGGGCATGCTCATGTGCCAGTATATCGTGACAACGCTCTGTGGTTTGGCGTGATCAGCGCTCTTCCTTGACCAGGCGCTCGCCGATCTTGTAGACGTCGCCGGCGCCGACGGTCAGCACGATGTCGCCCGGGTGGGCGATGGCGCGCAGGGCGTCCTCGATGACGTCAAAGGTGGCGCAAAAGATGGAGCCGTCCACCTCCTTGGCCAGATCTGCCGAGGAGATGCCGATGGTGTTCTGTTCCCGGGCGGCGAAGATCTCCGCCAGAAACAGCACGTCGGGCCGGCGAAGCTGCTGGACGAAATCGTCAAACAGCGCCGCGGTGCGGGAGTAGGTGTGGGGCTGGAAGACCAGCACGGTGCGCTTGTGGTTGAGCTGCTCCACCGCGTCGAGCAGGACCTTCAGCTCGCCGGGGTGGTGGGCGTAGTCGTCGTAGACGTCGGCGCCGTTGTACTTGCCCTTGAACTCAAAGCGCCGTCCCGCGCCGTTGAAGCCCGCGAGACCGTACTTGACCGCGTTGGGCCGCACGCCGAGACTGATGCAGGCGGCGGTGGCGGCCAGGGCGTTCTTCACGTTGTGCAGACCCGGCACGTGCAGGGTCACGTCGGTAAACAGTCTGCCCTTGTAGAGAATGTCAAAGCGGGAGTTTGCGCCGCGGAACTCGATGTTCTCCGCGGTCACGTCCGCGTCCTTCCCAAGGCCGAAGGTGATGACCCTCCCGGCGATGTTCTGCACGACCTCCATGGTGTTTTTGTCGTCCTTGTTGGCGATCACATAGCCGTCTGCGGGCACGCGGGCGGCGAACTCATGGAAGGAGTGCTTCACATCCTCCAGATCCTTGAAGAAGTCCAGATGGTCGGCCTCCACGTTCAGCACCACGGCCACCGTGGGGTGGAAGGAGAGGAAGGAGTTGTAGTACTCGCAGGCCTCCATGATGATGGTGTTGCCGTGGCCGACCCGGTGACCCGCCTTTAAAAGCGGCAGGGTGCCGCCGATCATGACGGTGGGGTCCTTGTCGGCCGCCATCATGATGTGGGTACACATGGAGGTGGTGGTGGTTTTGCCGTGGGTGCCGCAGATGCACAGGGCGTTTTCGTAGTCCTTTGAGATGGCGCCCCAAGCCTGGGTGCGCTCAAAGACCGGGATGCCCTTGGCTCTGGCGGCCATGATCTCGGGGTTGTCGTCGTGGACGGCGGCGGTGCGCACCACGAACTCCACCTCGTCGGTGATGTTTTCGGCGTGGTGTCCGATGAACACCCGAATGCCTTTGTTCCGCAGGGCCTCCACATTGGAGCCCTCGTTCATGTCCGAGCCCGTCACCAAAATGCCCATGCCGGCCAGCACCTCCGCCAGGGAGGACATGGAAACGCCGCCGATGCCGATCAGGTGTCCCCTTCTGCCCGGGGAGAGGTAGTTGTCAAATTCAGCCATACAATTCACCGTCCAAAGTGTTCACAGATTCAACACAGTTCCCCCGCCTCCCACTCTTGCGGGACCGGGAAAAAGATGCTAAAATACTTTATATTTGATTTTGTCGTCTCGGCGGCGAGCCCGCCGCTTGAAGATATATTATAATGATCATCGCATGGCGAAATCAATCGAGCACTCGATTGATTTCGCAGCCAAACGATAAGTTTGGCAGCGAATGATCCTATGAATCATTCGCGCGATGTTCATTGCAATGAGTATCTGGCACAGCAGATACTCTGCTGTGCTGAGCAGCAAAGCTGCTTGGCGTGAACGCCTTCTGGCGTTTCGCCATCAGATAGTCATTATAATACGCGGCCGGGGTTCTTGCAAGTGCTTCTTCCCGGCCCGGGAGAAGGACCATGGATTCCTGGGAAAGTCTGAAACAAGAGTGCCTGAGCTGCCGCGGCTGCTCCCTGTGGGAGACGCGGCATGAGCTGGTCTTCGGCACCGGCAGCGAACAGGCCGAGGTCCTGTTTGTCGGGGAGGGCCCCGGCGAGCAGGAGGATAAGCAGGGCCTGCCCTTCGTGGGCCCCGCGGGGAAGCTCCTGGACGATATGCTGGCCATGATTGATCTGGACCGCTCCAGGGTCTATATCGCCAACATTGTCAAGTGCCGCCCGCCCGGGAACCGGGATCCCCTGAGTATCGAGCAGGAGGCCTGCCGCGGCTGGCTGGACCGGCAGATCGCCCTCCTCGACCCCAAAATCATCGTCTGTCTGGGCCGGATCGCGGCCATGGCGCTCATCAGCCCGGACTTTCGCATCACCCGTGAGCACGGCCGCTGGTATGATGTTGACGGCCGGCGTCTCATGGCCACCTATCACCCCTCCGCCTTGCTGCGGGACGTCGCCAAGCGCCCCGAGGCATTTATGGATCTTCGCAGTTTGAGAAAGGAAATCAAGGCTGTCTGCGGCAGCGTCTACGGTTTATGATCGAGTTTCACGCCATCACTCTTCTGGACAAGCCCTGGGTGGATCAGCACCTCAGGTGCGAGAACAGCCCCAGCGCGGACTTCAATTTCGGCAACATGTTTATCTGGGATGAGCACTACCGCCAGCTTATCTGCTGTTACGGTGACCGGACCCTGACCAAGGTCCGCCGCCACGGCGAGCCCTGCTTTGTCTACCCCATCGGCTGCGGCCCTCTGCGTCCCGCCATCGAGGCGCTGCGGGAGTATGCGGCGATGCGCGGCTTCCCCTTCCTGCTGCGCGGCGTCACCGCGTGCCAGCGCCAGGAGCTGGAGCAGACCTACCCCGGCCGCTTTGCCTTCACGGAGGACGAGAAGTACGCCGACTATATCTACGAGGCGGAAAAGCTCGCCACCTACTCCGGCAAGGCCCTGCACGGCAAAAAGAACCACTGCAACCGCTTCGAGGCCGAGCATGCGTGGGAGTTTGTTCCCCTGACGCGCGAGAACATCCCCGCCTGTCTCGAGATGCTGGAGGCCTGGACGAAAGACAACGCCGAGCGTCTGGATGACAGCATCGTCTACGAGCACGAGGCCATTGAGCGCGCCTTCACCCACTTTGAAGCGCTGGGTCTGGAGGGCGGCGTCCTGTATGCCGACGGGAAGCTGGTGGGCTTCTCCTTCGGGGAGATGACCAGCGAGGACACCTTTGACACCCATGTGGAAAAGGCCGATGCCGCCATGAACGGCGCCTATCCCATGGTCTGCCGGGAGCTGACGCGCATGATGTGCGAGAAACACCCGGAGCTGAAGTATATCAACCGCGAGGACGACATGGGTCTGGAGCCGCTGCGCATCTCCAAACTGTCCTACAAGCCCGTGTACCTCCTGAAAAAGTATATGGCAAGTTGGATCGATGGATAATGTGATTTATCGGGAATACCGCCCCGGCGACGTGTCGGCCCTCTCCCTGCTGTGGCGGGAGGTCTTCGGCGACCCGCTGAGCTTCACAGCCAGCTTCTTTGCCCTGCTGCCCGACATGGGCTCCTTTGTGGTGGCGGAAGCCGACGGCGTGCTTCTGGGCGGCGCCGGGATCCTCAACGGCTTTGAGTTGGTGACGCGGAAAAAGCAGCGGCCCATCGTGGCCTATCTCTACGCCGTCATGGTGCGCGAGGACATGCGCGGCCGCGGCATCGGCAAGGCCCTGTGCCTGGAGGCGGCGCAGCTTGCCCGCCGCCGGGAGTCGGAGATCCTCACCACTCTGCCGGCGGACCGGCCCCTCTACGGCTGGTATCGGAAGCTGCTGGGCCTGGAGTGCGTGCTGCACCGCAGGCGCTTTGAGACCGGCTGCGCCCCCCGCGAGTCCGTCATGGAGATGACAAGCACGGAGTATTTGCTCTGGCGGGACAATCTTTTGAAGGGCAGGGCCTATCTACGCCCCTCGCCCCCCACCATGGAGTTTGAGCGCCGCTTCTGCCAGTCCCTGGGCGGCGGACTCTACGCCTGCTCCAGCGGCATCTGCGCGGCCTACCGCGAGGGTGAGACCTGCGTCATCAAAGAGCTCATCACAAACCAGCCGGAGGACGCGGCCCTGATCGCCGCCTCCGTGGGGGCGGAGCTCAAGGCCAAGGTCGCCGTGTGGTATCTCCCCGCCCGCGAGGGCGAGGCGTACCTCGCCGCAAAGCCCGGCTCCATCCCCGCCGACTGCGTGTGGAATTTGACCTTTGACTGATTTTACCAGAGGATTTTACAAAGCTGAAACAAATGTTGGCTGGTTTTCGAAACATCTTTCGGGTAACATAATACCTGCAAGCAACAGTTTTCATCTTTTTCATTTTGTCCTCATCATATACGAAGCAGAGCGGGTTGACCGCTCTGCTTTGTTTTGATGCAAACAGCACCGGCTTAAAGCCGGTGCTGTTGTTCTCTCTTTACTTTTCGATGAAGACCCGGTTGCCGCGGACGGAGAGTTTTCCCGCGCAGTAGAGAGAAACAGCCTGGCTGAGGATGCGCCACTCCGCCTCCTCCAGCACGCGTCTGGCCAGCGTCTCGGGCGTGTCGTCAGGCTTGACCTCCACGGCGCGCTGGAGAATGATGCTGCCCACGCGGCCGTCCCCGTCGGCAAAGTAGGCGGTGGCGCCGGTGACCTTGATGCCCCGCTCCAGCACAGCCCGCTGGATATCCCCCTCCGTATCCTCAAAGGCGGGATACAGGGCCGGAAAGGTGCCGATGATACGGTTTTTGAACTGATACGGGATGACCCCCAGCGGCAGCTCGTAGCCAGCCAGGATCACCAGCTCGATGTCCATGTCCCGCAACTTGTTGGCCACAGCCATGCTGTGGCTGGTCATATTGGGGAACAGCTCGGGATCCACCACGTAGGCCGGGACCCCCGCGTTGAGCGCCCGCTTCATGGCGTAGACGTCCTTGGCGGATGAAATCACCGCGACCAGTTCAAAGTCCGGTATTTCCTTAAAATACATGGAGTCCAGAATCGCCTGGAGCTTTGCCCCGTCGCCGGACACCAGTGCCGCAGCTCTGACCATCTTGATCCTCTCACCCAGATCTGCGCGGCAAAACTGCCGCGCCCCTCTCTTGTCGAACGGGGAAAAACACGCTATAATAGCAGAAACGCGTTTGCCCGTTCCCCATTCTGATTTATTATACTTGATCCTGCGGCCACGGTCAAGCGTCAGGAGGCTCCGATATGACAGAAATTTATGTAATTCGACATGTGCAGGCCGAGGGCAACCTCTACCGCCACATGCAGGGCCACTGGGACGGGGACGTCACCGCCCTGGGCCGCCGGCAAAAAGACGCGCTGGCCGAACGCTTCCGGGACATTCCCGTGGACGCGGTCTATTCCAGCGACCTCTACCGCGCCCGCTTCACCGCCACCGCCGTGACCAAATATCACCCCCAGCTGAGCATCCGGCCTGACCGCCGCCTGCGGGAGATCAACGTGGGACCCTGGGAGGCGGTGCCCTTTGCCAACGCCATCTGGGAGCAGCCGGAGCTGTTTGAGACCTTCATGCATGACCCGGAGCACTTTTATCTCGCGGGTGCCGAGACCTATCATCAGGTGCAGGCGCGGGCACTGGAGGCCTTGAAGGAGATCGCCGCGGCCCATCCCGACAGCACTGTGGTCATCACCACCCACGGCATCACCATCCGCTGTATGCTGACGGGGCTGCTGGGTCTCTCCCTCAACGATACCGAGACCGTGCCCATCTTCGCCAACACAGGCCTGGCCCATCTGCTTTACGAGGACGGCCGCTTCACCGTGGACACGCTCAACGACGTGTCCCACCTGCCGCCGGAGCTCCTGAACAAGCCGGACCGCCGCCCGGCCCTGCGCCATATCTGCATCGACCCGGCCCAGTACCGGGACTTCTACGAGCGCTGCTATGCCGACTCCTGGCAGAACGCCCACGGCGATCTGACCGGCTTCCGGGCCGAGACCTACTATGAGGCGGCCCTGGCCCACCACCGGGCGGACCCGGAATCCGTGATGCTGCTGCTCATCGGGGACGAGCCCGCGGGCCTGCTGGATCTGGATCCGGAACGCGGAGCCCGCGCGGGCTACGGCTGGATCAGTCTGCTGTATCTGCTGCCGGAATACCGGGGACGGGGCCTGGGCGTGCAGGTGCTGGGCCGGGCCACGGCGCACTTCGAAAACCTGGGCCGCACGGCCCTGCGCCTGCACGCGGCGGAGGACAATCCCGCCGCGCTGGCCTTCTATAAAAAGTGGGACTTTGTCCCCCTCTCCTGGACTGAGGGGGCCAAGGGAAAGCTCTGGCTCATGGAAAAGAAACTGAGAGGGCACGGCCATGGGACTCTATGACAATCCGCCGCGCATCCTGCGGCCCGTGATCGAACCCGGGCGGCGGGTGCTGGTGATCTCCGACATCCACGCCAATCTCCCCTACTTTCACGGCGCCCTGCGGGAGGCGGGCTTCTGTGACGACGATGTGCTGATCCTCAACGGGGACTTTCTGGAAAAGGGCGCGGAGAGTCTCAAGACCCTGCGGGAGGTCATGGCCCTGTGTGAAAAGGGCAATACCTACGCCCTCATGGGCAACTGCGACGACTGGGCCGCCATCTTCCACGAGAACGGCAAGTGGGCCAAGAACATCCTCTCCTACATGCGCTGGCGCAAAAGCGGCCTGCTCTGGGACATGGCCCTGGAGCTGGGGCTGGACCCCGCCGGGATCGAGGATTTCGCGGCCTTCAAGGTCCTGCTGGCCGCGCGCTTTCCGGCAGAGTTTGCCTTTTTGGAGACGCTGCCCCACGCGCTGGAGTGTGGAAACTTCATCTTCGCCCACGCGGCAGTCTTTCCCGGCAAGCCGCTGGAGGAGCACACGATCGGAGAGCTGGTCAAGTGCGACGCCTTCTACCGCCTGGGCTATTCCTTCGACAAGTGGCTGGTCGTGGGCCATTACCCGGTGATGCTCTACGGGGACAACATTGTCTCGGCCAATCCCGTCATCGATAGGGCGCGGCACATCGCCAGCATCGACGGCGGCTGCGTCCTGAAGGACGACGGGCAGCTCAACTGTCTCATCATCCCGGACATCACCGGCGATGAGCTGGACTTTACCGCCTACGACCCCTTCCCGGTGCGCCGGGTATTGGAGGACCAGGCGGCCTCCGCCCGCTCGGCCTATATCCGCTGGGGCGACAGCCGCGTGCAGGTGCTCCGGCGCGGGGAGGAGTTCTCCCGCTGCCGCCATGTCCGCACGGGCTATGAGCTGGATATTTTGACCAAGTACCTCTTCACGGGCGAGGAGATCACCGACTGCAACGACTGCACGGACTATGTCCTCCCCCTGCGCGCAGGAGACGAAGTGCGCGTGGTGGAGACAACGAGCCGGGGCTACTTTGTCAAGCACAACGGCGTCTCCGGCTGGTACTTCGGGAAGCTGGAGGGTGAGAGATGAGAGAGCATCTGGCTTTGATCGCCGCGCTGTGGCTGCTTCTCTGGAGCCTTATTCTCTTTGTCACCATGGGCCGGGACAAGAAAAAGGCCCGCCGGGGCGCCTTCCGGGTACCGGAAAAGACGCTCTTTCTCCTGGCCTTTCTAGGCGGAGCCACGGGCGGTCTGCTCGGCATGGAGGTCTTTCACCACAAGACCAAACACGGAACCTTTGTCTGGGGCTTCCGCATTTTGACCCTTCTGCAGCTTGCCGGTCTGCTCCGGCTGCTGTCCGGGCGATAAAAAAACTGGAACACAAATGTGTTCCAGTTTTTTATCGCAAGCGGTTCAGCCGTCCGCCTCAAACTCGCAGATATAACCCATGGTGCCGGAATAGAACTCGGGGTAGTCGGCGCAGGGGTCGTCCCGGTTGTCGTTGTAGGCCCAGCCGCTGTGGTTCCAGAGCATGATGTAATCCTCGGCCACGCGGTCGTTGGTGTCCACAAAGGTCGGCTCGTTCGGCGCCCAGCGGAAGATGCCCTCGCCCGTCTCCCAGACGTAGTCGCCGTTGACCCGGTGGCAGCCGATCCAGACGCGGCTGATGCCGGCCCCCTCGGCCAGGCGGATGATCTCCTGCAGCTCCGCTTCATCGTTGATGACCGCCAGATGGCCGCCCAGATCCGCGCACTTCTGCTGGGCCTGGGTCCAGCTCACGTCCTCCTTGAAGACCTGATAGCCGTGCTCCGCGGGCCTGACCGCCGGCGTGGCGGTCTCCTCAGGCGCAGCGGTCTCTTCGGGCGTTGGATCCGCTTCCTCGGGTGAAGCAAACTCGTCGGGCGCGGCAGGGGTCTCGGGCTGCGCGCTCTCCGCAGGCTCCGCGCTCTCCGGTTCCTCCTCGGGGGAGGCGTAGGGGTCTACCGCCACAGGCTCCACCAGGTTGTCCGGCTTGGCACGCTTCTCTTCATAGTCCTTCAGCATGGCGTTCATCAAAATCGCCGCGATCACCATGACCGCGCACAGCACCAGGACGATGGGCAGCGGTCTCTTTTTCTGTTTGTTCACCTGTTACAGCTTCCTTTCTCTGCACGCCTGTGTCCGGCCGGTCAGTCGTAAAATTCGCAGATATAGCCCATGGTGCCGGAGTAGAACTCCGGGTAGTCCCGGCAGGGGTCGTCCCGGTTGTCGTTGTAGGCCCAGCCGCCGTGGTTCCAGAGCATGATGTAATCTTCCATAAAGCCCTCGTCCTCAAAGGTGGGCTCGCCGCGGGCCCAGAGGACATAGCCCTCGTAACCCGCATCCTTGCCGTCCCAGCGGTACTCGTCGCTGTCGCGGTTTGTCCGGTGCATGCCGATCCAGACCCGGCTGATGCCGGCCTCCTCGGCCATGCGGATGACCTCCTGCAGTTCCTCCTCGTCATCGATGGCGACGAGATGGCCGCCCAGGGCCGCGCACTTGCGCTGCGCATCGCTCCAGCTTCCGTCGTCCACCAGCACCTGGTAGCCGTGCTCATTTTCCGGGGGCAGCTCCACTTCGGGCACCGCCACAGGCTCCATGGTCACGCTGGGCCCGGGCGTCGCGCTGTTGAAGGCCTCAAACGGGATGGGCGTCAGGCTCGGTTCCACCGGCGCGGTGGGCGTCGGGGGCATGAGATCGGTGCGCCGGGAGTTTCCGCCCAGGTCGCCGGGGAAGGCGTTGAACACCACCGCCGCCAGCAGCAGCAGTCCGCAGAGCACCAGGATCACCGCCAACGGCCGTCTGCGCCGTTTGCGGATCTCCTCCTGGATCTGCTTTTCCCGGTCCGCCTTGAGCTTGTACTGCACGGCGGGGGCCCCTCTCGAGAGCGTCACCGGGGCCAGATCGTCCTCCGCCCGGCCCAGCTTCGGGGCCGCGGGAGAGGATGTGCTCTTCATCTTCTGGGCAAGCATTTCCGCCTGGGAAGCGGAGAGCACGTCCTTCTGGGTGCCCTTGGGCGTGGGCTTGTAGACCTTCACGCCGTCCTCCGGCTCCTCCTCGGGGAAGTCCTCGGCGGTCTCGATGGCAATGTCCTCATCCCGCTCGATGATGCCCACCATCATCCGCTCGACCTCGTCCAGGTCGTCGTCGTTCTTTTGAAAGATCGCTTCCGCGCTCGGGACGCCGCTGAGATACAGGTTCTTGACGCAGCTGTCCACCACGGCGCGCAGCTCCTCGAGCGTCTGGTAGCGCTCGGAGGCCTTGAAGCGCAGGGATTTTTCAATGATCGTGCCGAGTCTGCGCCCGGCGTTTTTGGGGGCCTTGGGGTTGCCGCCGCCCATGCGGCGCAGCTGCGGATCCTCGCACTCCCCCTCCAGCGGCAGCTTGCCGCCGCTGACCGCGGCGTACATCATCAGGCCGATGGAATACACGTCCGAGGCGGCGGAGAGCTGGCCGTTCCAGTAGAGCTCCGGCGCGATGTACTGCAGCTCTCTCCCCTCCCAGGGGGCTTTGCCGGCAGGACCGATGGCAATGGCGCCGTCAGCGCCCACGCTGATGTTCTCCGGGTACAGTCCGCCCCGGCGGCCGCGTGAGCCCACCTCGGCAACCACGGTGCGGCAGAGAGCCGAGACAAACATGCACAGCTCCTGCTTATCCATCTCTGCAATTTTTCCGCCCAGGGCTTTGCCCGGATCAAATTCCGCCTTTGCCATGCTGCTCCTCCTGTCGGGATCGGGTGTTGCTGAACCATATCGTAGCACAGCAAAAGTGTTATGTCAACGGAAAAACCGCGGGATTCCTCATTTTTCCATGGAATCCGACAGCTTGTCGATGGCCTTGGTGTACTGCTGCAAAACCTTGTTGGGATGCCCTTCCAGTCCCCGGCAGATACGCAGCAGACGCTCCGCCGCGGCGATGAGCTCGGCAAAGAGCCGGGCCGCTTTTCCGCTGGGCGCGGCCTTGATCTCGATGGGTCGGGGCTCGGCGATGAAGTCAAAGTCGTCCCGCAGCAGATCAAAGCGGGTGCCGCTGTAGGGGGCGAAGGCGCGGTAGCCCAGCTCCTCATTGAGGCACCTGGCAAAGCACTCGGCGGAATCGGGGTCGCCGTGGTTGACGAAGACACGGGCGGGCTTGTTCTCAAAGCCCTTCAGCCAGGCCAGCAGCCCCATCTTGTCGGCGTGGCCGGAGACGCCGGGCAGCACGTCGATCTGGGCGCGGACCTCGATATCCTCGTTGAAAAGCTTGACCTTTTTGATCCCGTCCACCAGGATGCGGCCCAGGGTACCCTCGGCCTGGTAGCCGACAAAGAGGACACGGCATTCCGGCCGCCAGAGGTTGTGTTTGAGATGGTGGCGGATGCGGCCGGCGTCGCACATGCCGCTGGCCGAGAGGATGACCTTGGGGGTGCGGTTTTCGTTGATGGCCTGGGACTCCGCCTGCGAGACCGCGAGCTCCAGTCCCGGGAAGAAAATCGGATTGATGCCGGAGCGGATGAGCGCCTGCATGTCCTCATCCAGGAATGAGGTGTCGCACTGGAGGAAAATGTTGGTGGCCTCGATGGCCAGGGGGCTGTCCACATAGACGGGGAAATCCCCGTGGCCGGTGACAAGGCCCTTTTCCTTGATCTCACGGATGAAATAGAGCATCTCCTGGGTGCGGCCCACGGCAAAGGAGGGGATGACCACGTTGCCGTTTCGGTCCAGGGTCTCCTGGATGCGCTGGGCCAGGGCGGAGACATAGTCCACGCGCTCGTGGCGGTGGAGCCGGTCGCCGTAGGTGGACTCGATGACCAGGTAGTCGGCCTCTTTGACGAACTGGGGGTCGCGCAGGATGGGCTGGTCGGAGTTGCCGATGTCGCCGGAGAAACAGATTTTCCTGGTCGCCTCCCCCTCGTGCAGCCAGACCTCGATGGCGGCCGAGCCAAGCAGGTGGCCCACGTCGGTCAGGCGGATGGAGACGCAGTCGTTGACCTGGGTGATCTTGTCATAGGGGCAGGGGATCATGTGGGACATGACGCCGTCCACGTCGTCCAGATCGTACAGGGGCTCCACCGCCGCCTCGCCGGCGCGCTGGGCTTTGCGGCTCTTCCATTCGGCCTCCTGCATCTGGATGTTGGCGGAATCGCGCAGCATGATGTCGCACAGCTGCACCGTGGCGGCGCTGGTATAGACGTAGCCCCGGAACCCCCGCTTCCACAGCAGCGGCAGCAGCCCCGCGTGGTCGATGTGGGCGTGGGTCAGCAGCACAAAGTCCAGCTCCTCCGGGGAGACAGGGATGGGCTCATTTTCAAAGAGATTGCGGCCCTGCTCCATGCCGTAGTCCACCAGACCCCGCTTATCGCCCACCTCGAGATAGGTACAGCTTCCCGTGACCTCGTGGGCCGCGCCGAGAAACGTGATCTTCATAAAGCGCACCTCCGTTTGTTTTTCTGCTTTGATTGTACACCCTCCCGGGGGGTGGGTGCAAGGACGGGAAAAAAGATTTCCCTTTTCCTTTGAAGAAGGGTACAATGGAGAAAAAGGGGGTGGGGCGTTGGAACGCTATCGCAGTCTCAATTCGTATCTGCGGGAGACCTGCGGCGAAAAGCTCTACAAGCTGGCGCTGGACGGGGGCTTTACCTGCCCCAACCGGGACGGGACGCTGGGAAGCTCCGGCTGCAGCTTCTGCTCCGGCCGGGGCAGCGGGGATTTTGCCGAGAGCTGCCGTGACGGCGTCACCGCCGCCGTCCGCCGGGCCGAGAGCCGCGTCGCCCACAAGAATCCCGGTGGGCGCTATATCGCCTATTTTCAGAGCTTCAGCGCCACCTACGCGCCGGAGGAGCGGCTCCGTGCGCTCTATACCGAGGCGCTCTCCGTGCCGGAGGTGGCGGTGCTGTCCGTGGCCACCCGGCCGGACTGTCTGCCGGAGGAGACGGTCGGACTGCTTGCGGAGCTCAACCGCGTCAAACCCGTGTGGGTGGAGCTGGGACTGCAGACCATCCACGGAGAAACCGCCCGGCGCATCCGCCGGGGCTATCCCCTGCCGGTCTATGACGACGCGGTGCGGCGGCTGCGGTGTGCTGGCATCCCGGTGATCACCCATGTCATCCTCGGCCTGCCCGGGGAGAGCCCGGAGATGGTCTGGGACACCGTCCGCCATGTGGGCCATGTCGGAAGCTGGGGCATCAAGCTCCAGCTGCTGCACGTGCTGGAGGGCACGGACCTTGCCGCGGAGTACCGCGCCGGCGCCTTTGAGGCGCTGACGCTGGAGGAATATCTGCCGCTGCTGGCCGGCTGTGTGGAGCGTCTGCCGGAGGAGACGGTGATCCACCGTCTGACCGGAGACGGGGCCAAGCGGGAGCTGATTGCGCCGACATGGAGCGGAGACAAAAAGCGGGTGCTCAACGCCATCGCCCGCTACTTTGAAGATCACAATGTCCGCCAGGGGGCAAAATGGCGGATTGAATCGCAAGGCTGATTGCGGCATCCGCGTGACAAACCTGATTCAGGCCAGCAAGAGAAGGGGTCTCAAGTTCAACATGCTGCTCTGCTGGTGTATCGGGAAGGCCGCCGCTTCCGTCAAAGAGTTTTATCTTCTGCCGGTCGGTGACAAGCTGATGCAGTATGACAGCCTCGCGGTCAATACAATCATCAAAAACAGGCTCGGAGAAATCAGCTCCTGTGACATTCTGTTTTCCGATGATCTTGAGACCTTCAACCGCGAATATCAGGCATATACCTCACAGACGGCGGAGAGTTGTCAGGACCGGGATCTGTCCGCCGACTGTATGGTGATCGGCACCTCTGCCATTGTGGAAACGGAACTTGACGGGGCCGTCGGCATGAACAGTGGGATCTATAACAACCCCTTCCTGATCTGGGGCCGGACCAGAAAGAAGCTGTTTCGGTACGTTCTCCCGATCTCGTTTCAATTTCACCACACCCAGATGGACGGAGCACATGCGGGCAGGTTCCTGGAAAACCTGCAAAGAGAAATTCTTGATTTGAGGTAATTGACCATGAAACAATACATTGCCTATTGCGGCCTGGACTGCGAGACCTGTGAGGCTCGGATTGCAACAATCCATAACGATGACGCGCTGCGGGAAAAGGTCGCCAGGCTCTGGTCGGACCTAAACGGCGTGGAGATCACGCCGGAGATGATCAACTGCGTCGGCTGCCGGATCGACGGGGTCAAGACGCCTTACTGCGAATCGCTCTGTCCGATTCGTCCGTGTGCCATGAGCCGGGACCTGGAGACCTGCGGAGGCTGTAGCGAAATGGAGCGCTGCGAAAAGCTGGCGGCGATCACGAAGAACAACGCAGAAGCTTTGAAACGCCTGCGATCATAAGCAAAGAGCCGAACTTTGTCGAGACCATAAACGCGCCGCCCATTGGGGCGGCGCGTCAATGTGTAGACAAACCTCAAATAACGCGTCATTCCGAGCCAGTGAGCACACTGGCGTGGGAATCCGTTCTCCGGTGAAATGTCAGGAATCATGCGGC
>ONPY01000133.1 GCA_900319835.1 uncultured Eubacteriales bacterium
GAAGAAGCTGCCCGGCGCCCTGTTCGTCGTTGACCCCCGCAAGGAGCACAACGCCATTGCCGAGGCCCGCAAGCTGCACATCCCCATCGTCGCCATCGTCGACACCAACTGCGACCCCGATGAGGTCGACTACGTGATCCCCGCCAACGATGACGCCATCCGCGCCATCCGTCTCATCTCCGCCACCATGGCCAACGCCGTTCAGGAAGGCCGTCAGGGCGCCGATGCCGCGGCTGAGGAAGCCGTCGAAGAGGCCGCAGAGGAATAAGAAACCCAAAGGGGCGGCGCATCACCGCCCCTTTTTTCAACATGACTAAGGAGGAAAAAAATAATGGCTTTTACCGCTCAGGATGTAAAGACTCTCCGTGAGATGACCAACGTCGGCATGATGGACTGCAAGAAGGCGCTCCAGGCCTGCGACGGCGATATGGACAAGGCAGTCGACTGGCTGCGTGAAAAGGGTCTGGCCAAGGCCGCCAAGAAGGCCGGCCGCGTGGCCGCCGAAGGCATGGCCTTCGCCCGCGTCTGCCCCGAGTGCGGCGTCGGCGCCATCGTCGAGGTCAACTGCGAGACCGACTTCTGCGCCAAGTCCGAGCTCTTCGTCCAGTTCGTCAAGGACATCTGCAAGGTCGTCCTCAACGACAACCCCGCCGACGTCGAGGCGCTGATGAACTGCAAGTACCCCGGCAGCGAGCTGACCGTGGCCGAGACCCTGCCCGAGAAGGTCATGTCCATCGGCGAGAACCTGCAGATCCGCCGCTTCGCCCGCTTTGCCGAGCCCACCAACATCGCCTACGTCCATGCCGGCGGCACCCGCGGCGTGCTGGTCAACCTGAAGGTTGAGGGCGGCATCGACGCCACCGAGATCGGCAAGAACGTCGCCATGCAGATCGCTGCCATGGCTCCCAAGTACTGGGACAAGTCCCTGGTTCCCCAGGCCGACATCGATCACGAGATGGAAGTCCAGGTTGCCCTGATGGACAACGACCCCAAGATGGCCGCCAAGCCCCAGCAGATCAAGGAGAAGATCGCCGCCGGCAAGATCAACGCCTTCTACAAGGAAAACTGCCTGCTGCAGCAGGACTTCGTCCGCTCCGACCTGTTCTCCGGCTCCGTCGAGGGCTATATCGCCGACGCCGCCAAGAAGCTCGGCGGTTCCGTCAAGTTCGTCAATGCCGTCCACTTCATCAAGGGCGAGGGCATTGAGAAGAAGGAAGAGGACTTCGCCGCCGAGGTCGCCAAGCAGATGAACATGGGCAAGTAAGCCCCGCTGCTCTTTTTCCAAAACACAAAAAGCTGAACGCAATCGCGTTCAGCTTTTTTCTTTGTCGTGGCGAGGATAGTCGTGCCGTTTTCTTAGAAGCGGATTGCACCCGCAGGGCGTACACCACGCCAGTGTGTGCACTGGCTCGCAATGACGAACCAGGTTTTACTCTCCGGGGTAGCCCCGGCGGATCTCGATTTTCGCGGCCACGTCCGCCATCTCCGAGACCACGACCCCGATGCCCACATCCATGGCGTGGATGTACTGGCCGTCCCCGAGGTAGATGCCCGCGTGGCCGATCCAGCCGCCGCGGTAGAACAGCAGGATGTCCCCCGGCTGCAGCTCCTCCGCGGGGACGTGCTCGCCGTTTTTGGCCATGTCAGCCGCGGTGCGGTTGAGACCGATGTCAAAGTGTTTATACACATAGTACACAAGGCCCGAGCAGTCAAAGCCTGTCTCCGGGTCCCAGCCGCCGTACTTGTATTCGCAGCCCAGAAACTGCAGGGCGTAGTCCGCGATGTCCTGCCCCGCGGGGTTGAGCGGCACGGGCGTGGGCTTCGGCGTGGGGGTGGGTGTGGCCGGGATATACCGCAGCGAGCCCGGCAGCGGCGCATCCTCCCGGTAGGGCCGGGACACCGTGGCGCCCTCCTTGGGCCGCGGCGTCGCGGTGGGGTAGGGCGTGATCTTCGGCGGCGGCGTGGGCCGGACCGCGGCGGCCGGAGCCGGCGTCGGGGCGGCGGGGCGCTGCCCGCAGCCGCAGAGGCCCGGCAACAGCAGCAGAAGCGCCAGCAGAAACGAAAGCGTCCTTCTCATCTCAAAACGCTCCTTCGTCTCAGGAGACAGTCTCCCGGGCGGGGCGCAGCAGCCGCCCGAGCCATTCCCCCGCTTTTCTGACGGCAAGGGACGCCAGGTGCAAAACCGCCGCGTAGATCGCGG
This sequence comes from uncultured Eubacteriales bacterium, assembly GCA_900319835.1. Next base: position 2,201 of record ONPY01000133.1, read on the forward strand.
CAAAGAGCAGATAGTGCCACACGCTGCCGCCGAGGGCGTAGCAGTGGGTGACGAAGAGTTCAAAGGTATAGCCGCCGACGAAGCTGATTGCCGCCACCAGCCAGCGGCCCGGGGCCGCGCGCTCCAGAAGCTGCGCGGCGAAGGCCAGCAGCAGGCAGGCCCCCGGGATGATCAGCAGGAAGGGGTACCAGTACATGCCGCAGTCCCAGAGCAGCGCCTCCGACCCGTCGGCGTGTGCAAAACGCAGGAAGACGCCGCCGATCAGGACCATCAGCCCCAGCAGCACAAGCTCCGCGCGGGACAGCTTTTCCCGCCGGCGGCTGGCGGCGGCAAAGAGCATGCCGACGAAAAACAGCGGGACGCGGGTGGTGATGATCACCCACTGGTCGGTGTGCCAGAAGCAGAGGGAGAGGACCACCAGCCCCAGCAGCGCGGCCAGCGCCCGCAGGGGCGTATCCGCCCACTCGGCGAGGGAGGCCAGCACCGGCGTCAGCAGATAGATCACCAGCAGGGCCGACATGTACCAGTTGAACACCGGCTCCCGCCCGGTGAGCCACTGGACCCACAGGAGATTGCCCAGCACGTCCCGCAGGGGGACGCTCGCTCTGGCGAGCTCACCATACAGCCAGTAGGCCATGAAGGCCAGGTAGACCGGGAAGATGCGCTTTGCCCGGCGCGCCAGGAAGGCCGCGGGGTCCCGGTCGCTCGTATAGGAGAAAAAGCAGCCGATGCCGGAGCAGAACAGGAAAAAGTCCACGCCGCCGTAGAGCAGGGCCACCAGGTCGTTGACCCGGCCCGCGGGCACATAGGCCCGGCCGTGGTGTACCACCAGCAGCAGCATGGCAAAGCCCATGATCAGCTTCCGGTATTTGAAAATGGTTTTGTATTCCATTCTTTCACATCCTTATTGGGTTATGATACCCGAAAGTTTCCATTCTGGCAAGGGCCGGAGAAGAAAAAACACCGCCCGTACTGTAGGGTTTACAATGATGTGTGACAGAAAGTGAAAAAAAGATAGCGAATAGGAGTGGCCTGTATTAAGGTTGAGTTGTCGAGACAAAACCGAAAGGCA
>ONPY01000121.1 GCA_900319835.1 uncultured Eubacteriales bacterium
GGTGAGGGTCCGGCTGGCCTTTTCCATCACCAGCTTGCCCACCGCCACGGAGCCGGTGAAGAAGATGTGGTCAAACCGCTGCTCCAGCAGGGCGGAGTTCTGCTCCCGGCCCCCCTCGATGACGGTGACCCAGTCCGGGGGGAAGACGGCGGCGATGAGCTCCGCCATGGCGTGGCTGGTGTGGGGGGAGTAGGCCGAGGGCTTGAGGATCACGCAGTTCCCCGCCGCCACGGCCCCGAAGAGGGGGTCCAGGCTCAGGAGGTAGGGATAGTTCCAGGGGGACATCACCAGGACCACCCCGTAGGGCTCAGGGATCTCATAGCTCCTGGACACATACTGGACCAGGGGGGTGGGCCGGCGCTGGGGCCGGGCCCACTGGGGGGTTTTCCTGATGAGATACCCCAGCTCGTCCAGGTTCAGGCCCAGCTCGCACATATAGCTCTCGTGGGCGGACTTGTGGAGGTCGGCCTTGAGGGCCGCCAGGAGCTGGGGCTCCCGGGACTTGATCTCCGCCTTGAGCCGCTGAAGGGCGGCGATGCGGACGGGGACGGGCTTGGTGGCCCCGGTGCGGAAGTAGGCCCGCTGCCGGGCCACGGCCTCTTCGATCCGCTTGATCTGGGCGGCGTCGCTCATGCCCACACCTCCTCCAGCAGGCCGATGATGTCGTCATAGTCGGCGTCGGCGGGGTTGACGATGATGGCCCCGTCGTTCAGGGCGGTGCGGGCCACGGCGTCGAAGTCCTCCCGGCGGACCAGGCCGGTCTCCACCAGGGAGATGGGCATTTCCGTCTTCTCCGCCAGGCGGTGCCGGAGGGCCACCAGGGTGTCGATGGCCCGCTGGGCCCGCTGGTCGGCGGGGGTCTGGGCGTAGACCTCCGGCCCGGCGATGGGCAGGAGAAGTTCGGCGTACCGGTCCCGGCACTTGGACAGGTTGTACTGCATCACGGCGGGGAGGAGGATGGTCATGGCCTCCCCGTGGGGCACCCGGCAGACGCCCCCCAGGGCGTGGCCGATGGCGTGGACCAGACCCACCATGGAGTTGGAGAAGGCGGCCCCCGCCAGGAGGCTGCCGTTGGCCAGGGCCATTCGCGCCTTCCGATCCCGGCCGTTGACCACGGCGGCCATGAGGTTCCCGCAGATGAGGCCGATGGCCTTTTCCGCGAAGGAGTCGCTCACCGGGTTCCGCTGGAGGCAGGTGGCGGCCTCGATGGCGTGGACCAGGGCGTCAACATCGCCGCCGTCTCCCGCAGCATCATCAATGAGGTCAGCTATAAATTGAAGAAAAACACCGGCGTTCCCGTGAAGGCCGTGGATGTATATATTGATACAATCATCGGATAAGCCCTTCCGGTTTATCCTTTCCCCGGAGGTATATCTTGAAAGACTATATTGATGCCGCAGCCTTCAAAGAGATGATTCTCTGTGCGGATGCGGCACTGCATAAAAATATTCAGGCCATCAACGACCTGAACGTATTCCCGGTACCGGACGGCGACACCGGCACCAACATGGGTCTCACCATCAACAACGCCGCTGCGGAACTGCGCAAGAAAGATTTCGATACCGTCTCCTCCGCGGCCGACTGTGTAGCCGGTGCCATGCTGCGCGGCGCACGCGGCAACTCCGGCGTCATTCTCTCCCTGCTGTTCCGCGGGATCTCCAAGCGGCTCAAGGGGCTTGACACCGCGGGCGCCGCGGAGTTCACCGGCGCCATGTCCGACGGCGTCGCCGCGGCATACAAGGCCGTCATGAAGCCCGCCGAGGGCACCATTCTCACCGTCTCGCGCCTCGCGGCCAAGGCCGCTTCCAAAGCGGCGGACAAAGGCGCTTCCCTGGAGGACGCGCTCATCGCCGGGATCAAGGCCGGCAGTCTTGCCCTGGAAGACACCGTCAACCAGAACCCCGTTCTGAAAAAGGCGGGCGTCATCGACGCCGGCGGCAAGGGATACATGGTCATTCTTGAAGCCATTCTGGCTTCCCTGCGCGGTGAAGTCATTTCCGGCGAAGAGGGGGAGCGGGATTATTCCGAATCCGATCTCTTCTCCAGTTCCGGCGATGTGCTGATGGAGTCCATCACCTTTGCTTTTGACACCGTCTATGTGGTGCGCAAGAGCAGCCCTGACGTTGACCTCGATCCGCTGCGCAGATACCTCTCCAGCATCGGCGACTCCCTCGTCATCAGCGATGACGATGAAATCTTCAAGGTTCACGTTCATACCGACATGCCCGGCAACGCCCTGAACGAAAGCCAGAAATACGGCACACTGGAGCTTGCCAAGATTGAGAACATGGTCACCCAGGCCGAGCAGCTCAAAGCCGGCAAAAAGGCCCAGACCACCGACGATCTGGATGAGATCGACAAAGAGCTCACCGCGATGGAGTCCGCCTCGGCCCTCACCGGTGAGGAGGAAGACTATGTGGCCGGCGCCGAAAAGGACTACGGCATTGTCGCCGTCTGCGCCGGTCAGGGGATGGCGGACCTGTTCCGCGAGCTTGGCGTCGACAACATCGTCACCGGCGGTCAGACCATGAACCCATCCACCGACGACATTCTCAAGGCAGTGCAGCACACCCCTGCCTCCACCGTTTTTGTCTTCCCGAATAACAAGAACATCATCATGGCCGCGGAACAGTGCATCGGTCTCACTGAGAAAAAGGTCATCGTCATGCCCTCCCGTACCGTTCCCCAGGGGATCAGCGCGTTGCTGAACTTTGACCCAAATGAAAGCGAAGAAAGCCTGGTGGGCGCCATGGGCGAAGCCATGGGCACCGTCCACACCGCCATGGTGACCTACGCTGCGCGCGACTCGGATTTTGACGGACACACCATCCATGCGGGCGAATATCTTGCCCTGCTGGACGGCAGCCTTATCGGAAGCTATACCAACACCAAAACGCTCTTCAAGGAGCTCAGCTGGGCCATCGACGACTTCCATCCCGAATTCATCACCGTGTATTACGGCGAGGATGTCCGCGAGGAGGAGGCCAACACCGCTGCCGAGACGATCATCGGGAACTTCCCCGACGCCGAGGTCAGCGTCGTCAACGGCGGCCAGCCGGTCTACTATTACATGATCTCCGCGGAGTGAGCCCCGGCCGGAAGGCAGTTTCTCATCTGCTGCAGCAGGCAGCCCCGAAGCAAACAAAATGCTCCGGGGCTGCCTGTTTTTGATCGGTTGGTTCTCTCGCTGTTTCGAGGCGGGAGGGCCGTCCTCGTTCGCAGAAAGTCTCTGCCCGCCCCTTCTGTCGCGCGGCTGCTCTCAGAACCCCACCGTCTCCTTCCGGATCAGGTAGATAATCAGAATATGCACCGGGTACGCGGCGTAAAACGCATATTTCATGACCTTTCCCCGGATGAAGCCGCGCCGGCCGTTATAGAGATTGATCGGGATAAAGGCGAGGCCTGCGGCCCAGCCTCCGGATTCGATGCAGGTGCCCACGACGGCCTGCAGGATTTTCTCCTCCCGCAGCAGGTACATCACCAGGATAAACGCGAAACCGCCGAGTCCGTAGTCCGCGTTCAGGTTCATCGCCGCCAGTGCCACGGCGACGAGCGAAATCAGCTGTTCCCACGGTTTGTCTCTCAGTTCCTCGATGCAGCACAGCCCCGCATAGCCCAGGAACAGGGTAAAGAACACGTTCTGAACCGGGTACTGCAGGTTTCCGGTATGTTCGAGATCCCAGGGGATCTCCGAAATCAGCGCAAAAACCAGCAGATTCAGCCCGTACTTTTTCCGGTCATGGGTATGAAGGAAGCCCTCCACCAGGAGAAAGCAATAGATCGGAAACGCGAGCCTGCCCACCTTTCGCATCAGTGTGAACAGCGTCAGGGTTCCCAGGCCTGTATGCAGCAGCACAATCCCGCTGTTGCGCAGCAGGTGCACACCCACATGGTCAACGATCATCGTAAAAAGGGCGATGCATTTGAGCGCACTGCCGCTCAGGATTTTGAATTTTTCCGGGATGATGACAGATTCCGCCTTCATGAAGAACTCCTTGCTCGCAGGATGGTTTATTTTATCACGGCAGCAGTCGACACACAAGCGGCAATCTCTGCCTTCCGCCGAATGGAAATCATACTCTGTTTCCTGTCTTTTTTGCGTTTCTGTATATTGCCGCGGCGCTTTTTCATATGATATAATCCGAAGGAACCCGGCGGTGAACCGGTTCCTTTTTCTGCGCCGCGTTTTTCAGGCCGGTTCGTCACGAAAGGAGACTGCTATGAGTAATCCCGTCTCTCCGCTCTCCGGGCAGGAGCCTCTGGAGATTGAGCGGAAATTTCTGATCGAATATCCGGATCCCGTCTGGCTGGAGCGGCAGCCCGGCAGCCGTCGGGTGGAAATCATCCAGACCTATCTTC
>ONPY01000043.1 GCA_900319835.1 uncultured Eubacteriales bacterium
GACCGGGAAAGAGTCCGTTTCCCAGGAGCCGGAGGATGATTATTCCGATTTGCAGGGGATGCACATCCTGGTGGCCGAGGATAACGACATCAACTGGGAGATCATTTCCGCCATGCTTTCCATGTTCGGGATCACCACCGAGCGAGCGGAAAATGGGCGAGTCTGTGTGGACAGGATGCGCACGGCTGCGGAGGGCAGCTATGCGCTGATCTTCATGGATATACAGATGCCGGAGATGAACGGTCTCGATGCCACCAGGGCCATCCGGAAACTGGACAACCCCTGGGCGTCCAGCATTCCCATCGTCGCCATGACGGCGGACGCCTTCTCCGAAAACGTCACGGAATGCCTGGAGGCCGGAATGAATGGACATATCGCAAAGCCCGTCGATATCAAACTGGTGATCAAGGAGATTCGTAGGATCAAGGAAGGGAGAGGGTAATGATGAAAAAGACGATGTGTTTGTTTTTGGCAGTGCTGATGCTCCTGAGCCTGGCTGCATGCGGCGCAGAGAAGCAGGATGCGAGGTCTGAAGAAGGGTTCCGCCCGGCACTGGATACTTCTGTCAGTTGCCATATCAGCGTTGCCGGCGGCTACAACAATTTCGAGGCCCTGGAGGCTGAATTTGACCGTTTTAACGAATACTATCCCAATGTAGAACTGGTATTTACAAAGGTTGACGACTACAACAACATGATCGGAATAGTCCTGAACGGAAATGACGCCCCTGACATCTACGTCAATTACTCCTGGATGTATGGCCGGGAGCAATATAAGGCTTCAATCGATCATGCTGAAGACTTGGCCGATCCCGCGCTGGGGCTTGATCTGGACTGCATCCGCAGCAATATACTTCTGAACACGGACGACGGTACGCTTCCGATGGTTCCGGTTTTCTCAAACACCTACGGCATGCTGGTGAACAACAGCCTTTTTGAAAAAGAAGGTCTGAGCGTTCCTGCAAGCTATCAGGAGCTGGTGGCGGTGTGTGAGGCGTTTCGCGAAAAGGGCTATGAAAACCCGATGATGGGCTTCTCCCGGCAGGAGACGACTTCGCTTTTTACTTTGACGCTTTATCCGTACTTCTGCGGAACAGTGGCGCATGATGAAGAGGCTGTTAAGAAGCTCAATGCGCTTGATGCATCAGCCGGTGAGTATATGCGGCCTGCCCTTGAGAAGCTCGTGCAGTTCCTGAACGATGGCTGCGTAGACCTTGACGCGTGTGCGGAGATTGAAAACAACTATGACGCCGTGATCCTTCGCTTCTTTGAAGGGGACGTGCCCATGATGCTTTGCTCCGGTGACGCGGTGTCCGGAACAAAGAAACGGGAGAGCCGTTCTGAGGCCTTTATTGCCAAGCCCTTTACCTACACCTTTGCCCCTGTTCCCATGTCGGAGGAAGGCGCTTATTTCCTTGACATGTCGAATCTGCAGTTTTCTGTCAACAAAGACAGTTCAAATCTGGACATGGCCAACGAATTTATGCGTTTTCTGATCACGCCTCGGGAACTGAATGAGATGGCGCAGAACAAGGGGCTGATATCTCCGACGAAGGACCTGTCTTTTAACAGTATGTACGCCGCATTAGGGGCCGTTTCGGAATCCCGGATCCTGTCGCCGGAAGTTTTCGGACTGTCGGATGACGCGGTCATCCAGTTGAGGCTGGCCGGTTACCTTGTCGGAACGGGCAAAATAACAATAGATGAAGCAGTTGCCGGATACGGCACATTTACACAATGACCGCGCTGTACCGGCCAAGGCCGAATACGCTGAGGATGCCGCGAAAAACAGCCTTGTTACTGGCGGCATAGTAATACATGGGAAAAGCGCCCCGTTTAAAACAGCCCCCCACTTTTGGACTCCCGTATTCCGGGAATCTAAAAGTGGGGGATCTTTTTAGTTCAACTAATAGGCAAAGGCTATTCTTTTCTGTCGGGGGTAGGGCTCAATAAAGAGAACTCTATTCGTTGGCACAAAAATCGTTGAGCGCTCTTCTGCTTCCTAAGAAACATACGCTGCCCATGAGACAAAACAGTCCTGCTCAGGCAGTCCCCTTTATCTCGGCCCTTCGAATAAAATGCTTAATCGTATTGAGAAAAATAGAGGATCGTGTTAAAATACAGAGCAAAGCGATTCAGCCCTGGCCCTCCGTGCAGAGCATGATTGACACAGGGGCGTAAAATGGGCGTAAAGTTTAACTGCAGAGAACGCTGAATTCCTTGATAACACTGGACTTTTTAAGGAGATGTAAAAATATATGAAACTTGGGATCGTGGGTCTGCCCAACGTGGGCAAGACCACTCTGTTCAACGCGCTGACCGGCTCCCAGGCCGAGACCGGCAGCTATACCAACGCCGCCGCCAAGCCCAACATCGGCACCGCCAAGGTGCCCGACGAGCGGCTGGACTGGCTGGCTGAGTACTACCACCCCAAGAAATACACCCCCGCCACCATCGAGTTTGTGGACGTGCCGGGCGTGGCCGCCGGCGGTAAGGGCCGCGAGGTCTTCCAGGCCATCCGCATGGTGGATGCGCTGGTGGAGGTGGTCCGCTGCTTCGACGACGACAGCGTTTTTCTCGAGCCCGCCGACGCCGTGCGGGATGCCGAGTCCTTTGATCTCGAGCTGATCCTGGCGGATCTGGAGATCACCGAGCGCCGCCTGGAGCGCGCCAAAAAGAACGCCAAGAGCGGCGACAAGAAGTACAAGCGCGAGGTCGAGATGTGCGAGCAGCTCATCGCCCACCTGGAGGCCGAGAAGCCCGCACGGGACTTTCCCTTCGCCGAGGGGGACGAGGCCATCCTGGTCGACGGCGGCCTGCTGACGGTCAAGCCCGTCATCTACGTGGCAAACCTGGACGAGGCCGGCATGGGCGACACGGAGCACAACCGGAACTTCCAGGCTCTCGCCGCCTTTGCCAAGGAGCGCAACGCCGCGGTGCTGCCCGTGGCGGCCAAGTTTGAAGAGGACATCGCCGGACTCGACCCCGAGGAGGCCCAGATGTTCATGGAAGACCTGGGGCTGAAGGAGACAGGGCTGGATCGGCTGATCCGCACCTCCTACGACCTGCTGGGCTACATCTCCTTCCTCACCGCGGGAGAGGACGACGTGCATGCCTGGACCATCGTCCGGGGCACCAAGGCGCCCAAGGCTGCCGGCAAGGTACACACGGATATTGAGCGCGGCTTCATCCGCGCCGAAATCGTCGCCTTTGAGGATCTCAAGGCCTGCGGCAGCATGGCCGCCGCCAAGGAGAAGGGCCATTTTAGGCTGGAGGGCAAGGACTACGTCATGCAGGACGGCGACGTGACCATGTTCCGTTTCAACATATGAATCTGCTGGAACTGACCGGCGTGGCGGCCTTTGCCGTCACCGGGGCCATGGCCGCCATGGAGGTCGGCGCGGACATCTTCGGCGTGCTGTTTCTCTCCCTGGTCACCGCCCTGGGCGGCGGCATCATCCGCGACCTGCTGCTCGGCGATCTGCCGCCCAGGATGTTCACGAGCTTTGCCTATGTGGCGGTGGCCCTGGGCACGGCGCTGCTGATGTTTCTGGGCGCCATGCGCCACAGGGAAGGCTATCTGAAAAGCGTCGCGGCGCTGGACCGCTTTGTCAACATCTTTGACGCGATGGGCCTTGCGGTGTTCACAGTCTCCGGCGTTCAGCTGGCCGCGGCCAAAAACGGCATGGGCAATCCCCTGCTGCTGTGCATGATGGGCATGACCACCGGCATCGGCGGCGGGATGCTCCGCGACATGATGATCGGCCGCATCCCCAAGGTGCTGCGCAAACGCATCTACGCCGTGGCCTCCCTCGCAGGCGCGCTGTGCTACTGGGGGCTGCTGTGTCTCGGGCTGAACGAGAGTCTCAGCGCCGTGACCGCCTGTGTCCTGGTGGTGGCCCTGCGGCTGCTGGCCACGCACTATAAATGGAATCTGCCCCGGGTGCAGCTGTAACCCGGATAAAACGACACTCCCCGGCGCACGTTGGCGCCGGGGAGTGTCGTTTTGTTTCAGGCCCAGTCGAAGTTCTCTTTCCCGGCGCCCAGCTCGAAGTGATACTTGGCGATGCCCAGATCCATCCGCCCGTAGAAGGTCAGCTTGGTGCGGGCGCGCACCTGCCGCTCCTTGAGCGTGAAGGTGAACTTCTGCTGGTTGACTGCCGTGGGAGCCAGCAGCGCCGCCTCCACCCCGTCCTTGAACCACTGGGGCGCAAGGTCGGTCACGTTGGAGACGTCCGCCGCGCTCTTGCTCTTGTGGGGTCTGCCTTGATCCTCGCCGTAGCCCAGGGCGATGACCACATGCAGCTTCTCCCCCGCCGCGGCGTCCACGACCACCTTGTTCTTCCGGAAGGTCAGCGCCACCCAGCAGGTGTTCAGCCCCAGCTCCTGGGCCAGCAGCACCAGCTTTTCGCCGTAGTACCCGATCTTTTCGTCCGCGTCCGCGGGGCCCACCATGGCAAAGTAGTTCCGGCAGCCGGAAAACTGCCCGTAGTGGGCGGCGTTGGCATCAAAGGCCTCCGGCTCCTCGGTGAAGAGCTGCACATGCAGCCCGGCCTCACGGTTGACCTCGTCCACCGCTTTTTGCAGCGTTTCCAGCTTCTCGCCCTCGATGGGCGTGTTTTTGTATCGCCGCACGGAATGGCGCGTGCGCATCAGTTCCCATTTGTCCATGTGTGTTCCTCCTTTATTATTCCAGCGGGCGGATGCCCCGATAGCTCTCCTGTACGGCGCGGTAGCTCTCGAGATTGCCCACGTCGTAGCGTCTGCCCCGCATGGGCCAGGCATAGACCGGCCGGCGCGCACACAGCCACGCGAGGAAGCTCCCCGGCGCGTCGGTGCCGCAGCCGTCCGTGATCCCCGCCTGTACAAGCGGCAGATCCTCCGCCGTGAAGTAGTAAAACGGCGGGATGCACCAGTTGGACTTCGGTTCGGCGGGCTTCTCCGCCATGGCGGTCATGCGCCCGCCGGTGTCGATCTCCGCCACGCCCATTTTTTTGAGCTTCTCCGGGTCGGGCTCGGCATAGCACATCACGCAGCTTGTCCCCTTCTCCCGGGCAAAGCGCAGGAAGTCCGCGAGGGAAAAGTCCAGCAGATTGTCCCCGGCCATGACCAGCGTCTCATCCTCCAGGCCCAGGGTCTCCACGGCAAGCTGGATGTCCTTTACCGCGCCGAGGCGCGTCTCGTTGCTCTCCGTGCCATCGTCCAGGACGCGGATGTTCCCGCCCCGCTCTTCGGCCCAGCGCGCAAAATGCGCCGCGTAGCGGTGGTTGGAGATCACCACCGTGTTTTCCACCAGGCCGCTTGCATCCAGATCATCCAGCAGCCAGTCCAAAATGGTCTTCTCCCCCACCCTCAAGAGGGGTTTGGGGAAGTGCTCCGTCAGGGGATAGAGCCGCGTGGCGTAGCCCGCGGCTAGAATCAGACAGTTCATAGCTTCACCCCGTCCGCGCTGTGGCAGCGGTACACTCCGTACTGCCCCTCCAGCCGCGGGTAGGCGGCCAGATAATCGCGCGTCACCTTTTCTGCAATGTCCTCGGCACAGGCCGGGTCGATCAGCGCCATGCAGCAGCCCTTGAAGCCAGCGCCGGAAAAGCGCCCCCCGTAGATGCCGGGGGTTTGGCGCATGATCTCATAGAGCGTGATCTGCTCCGGCGCGCCGGATTGCCAGTTGTGGATGGAGCTCCAGCCGGATTCGAAACACAGCCGCCCGTATTCGGCGAGATCCCCACGGCGCCAGGCTTCTGCCCCGGCCTCCACGCGCTGGAACTCCCCGTACCAGTGCTCACATCGCAGGGCCCAGCTCTCCGGCAGACGGCTCTTGTAAGTCTCGAACACCTCCCGGGGGACATCCCGGGCAACACTTTCGGCAAAGGGTCTGCTCTCCATGCCGGCAAAGGCCCGCAGAGCGTAGACGCCGGCCTTCAGTTCGTCCACTCTCGCGTTGTAGAGGCTTCCCTTGAGGCTGTGCTCCAGCCCGGAGAAGAAGATCATGATCTCCCAGGGCGGCATGGCGGGCCCGGCTGGGATGCACTCCCAGCTGCCGTCCCGTGTGTCCAGATACAGCAGCTTGTCCTTTTGGCTGAGCACCTCACAGGACTGGTCCAGGCTGCCCACCTGGACTCCCACGTAGTTCTTCTCCGCGTCCAGCACGGTCTCAATCAGCTCCTCCGGGCTGAGCCGGATGCGGTTTACCCGGCAGAGGGCCGTGAGAAACGCGATGGTCACTGCCGCCGAAGAACTCAGGCCTCCAATGGGGAGCGTCCCCTCGAGCACGCCGCAGAGGCCCACCGAGAGGGGCCGGCGTTTTTCCAGTGCCCAGACCGCGCCGCGCAGATAGTCGGCCCAGTCTCCCTGCCGCGGCGGCACGGACTGCACGAACCACTGCGCCCGCTTGGGAAACTGCAGGGAGCAGAGCTCCACCACTCCATTGAGCTTGGCGCCATAGGCCAGGCGGATGCCCCGGTCGATGGCAAAACCCGTGATCTTGCCCAGGTTGTGGTCCGAGTGGGCCCCGATGGGGCAGACGCGGTAGGGCGCAAACGCGACCCCCTCCGGTTCTCTGCCGTAGATCTCACAAAAACGTTCTTCAGCGTGCAACAGCGTAACCCCCGGTTTTTCTTTCTCTGTCCATGATAGCACACAAGTTGCCCCGGGACAAGGTTTTCCCGCCCGACCGCGGCCAGACCGCCTGCGGGCGGGCCGCCTCGCGGGGAAAACGTGCCACCGGCACGTTTTCTGACACCGCTCGGTTCGAGTCCCGACAGTTTATTGCAAAACAAAGCAGCCTACCTTTCGGCAGACTGCTTTCTTTTGGTGACCCGTACGGGACTCGAACCCATGTTACCGCCGTGAAAGGGCGGTGTCTTAACCACTTGACCAACGGGCCATATAAAAGGCGCAGCGGAACGCTGCGCCTATTTTGGTAGCGGCACCTGGATTTGAACCGGGGACACTCCGGGTATGAACCGAATGCTCTAGCCAGCTGAGCTATGCCGCCATGTGCTCCGAGAACAGCATAAGAAATATAACAGAATGTTGGGGAAAAGTCAACACCCATTTTGAAAAAACCGAGGCTTTTTTCAAAATGCGAAAAATAACTCTTGCAATGTCAGTTACCATGTGGTAGACTGTAAAAGCTCTGGAGGGTTAGCTCAGCTGGTTAGAGCGTCCGCCTCACACGCGGAAGGTCGACGGTTCGAGTCCGCCACTCTCCACCAAAGCAAAAACCACCCTTTGGGGTGGTTTTTTGTTTTGGCACTGCGTTTGCAAACTCGGAGGGAGCGGAAGTGAATGCCCTGCCGGGGCAGCTCAGGGTGAGCGGCACCCCATTTATTAGGCAGCATGGTATGCTACCAACAAGTGGGGTGTTGTTTTATGCCAAAAGGGATATCAAATAAGAGATACACCGGGGAATTCAAGCAAGAAGTCGTAGAGACGATGATGCGCGAATAACTCAGCTATGTTGAAGCAGCAAGGCAATTTGAAATATATGGCCATGAGCGAGTGAGGCAATGGGAATGGATCCGCCTTGAAGCGGGGCCAGAAGGGCTGTACATAGTGCGTCGTGGACACGGGGGCAAAGGACGCCCGTCCAAGAAGCGAAAGCCAGGGGTAGAAGATCTTCTGGCGGATGTGCAGCGGCTGAGGCCGAGAACCCATATCTAAAAAAATGGAATGCCTTGCTTGCCGAGAGGGTACGGCAGGAGAGATAGCAAATGTAATAAGCTGTTTTGAGACAACGCCTTGTTTTCTATTTCCCCATGAGGTAGGAGAAGATCAGGAAGGCGGTTTTCAGCGGGTCGTGGCGGATGCTCCCGCTCTCGTCCAGACAGAAGATGTCGTCCTCGATGATGCGGGCCTTCATGGCCTCGACCTTCTCGCGGTCGAGCTCCACCACGGTTTTGTCCTCGGTGGAGAGGTAGACGTCCTTGACCTGCTGGTCGATGCGGGCGTTGTTGGCCAGTACCAGATCCACCCGCCGCCCCTGCAGGTAGCGGTTGATCTCCCGCAGATGGTCGCTGACCTGATAGCCGTCCGTCTCCCCCGGCTGGGTCACCAGGTTGCAGACGTAGAGGATCGGAGCTTTGGCCTTGCCGATGGCCTCGACCACCTCCTCCGCGATCAGGTGCGGCAGGATGCTTGTGTAGAGGCTGCCGGGGCTGAGAATGATGAGGTCACAGTCCAGGATCCGGGAGACGACCTCTTTACTCACATGCACGTCGTGGTCGTAGCTCAGGCGCTTGATGTTGCGGATGTTGCGGCTGACCTCGGTCTGGCCGTAGAAGTCTTTGCCGGGTCTGCGCCCCTGGCCCACTAGCTCCACCTTCTCCTCCGTCAGCGGCAGCACCGTGCCCTTGACGTTCAGGAGCGTACACATATAGCGGGTGGCCTCGGTAAGGCTGCCCTTGAGATCGATCAGCGCCGCGAGGAGGATGTTCCGCACCGGATGATTGTGCAGGCTGCCGTCCCGGGAAAAGCGGTAGCGGAGCAAGCGGGTGAAATCCTCGTCCACATTGGCCATGGAGATGAGCACCTTGCCCACGTCCCCCACGGCGGGGATATCCAGTTCCTTTTTCAAGACGCCGGTGCTGCTGCCGTTGTCGCTGACTGCGATGACGGTGGTCACATCCAGTGGGAAGAGCTTCAGGCCGGACAGCAGGGTGGAAAGTCCCGTGCCGCCGCCAAACACCACAACCTTTTTCATCCCGGGTCATCCCCTTTCTCGTTCTGATTCTATCACACACGCGGCCAAATGAAAAGCGCCGCGTCTTTTTCACAGTCTGTCCTCCGCTGCAAGGGGCCTGTCCTCTCCCTCCGCGGGCGCGCCCTGTTTCAGAAAGCGCAGCAGCAGCCGCAGACTCGCCGCGGGCACGCAAAAGCGGTCCCGGCAGGTGCGGATCTCCTCAGCCACTTCCTCCGCGTCAAACCAGCGGACCTCCTCGACCTCGTCCATCTGGAGGCGGAGCGCGCCGATCCCGACCGGCAGGCGGCAGACGTAGACCCAGGCGATCTCATTGTCTTTGAAGAGTCCGCCGTGAAACACCTTCTCATAGCGGATGCGAAAACGCCCGGCGTATTCCAGATCGCTCGCCTCCGCGCGCAGACCCAGCTCCTCCTCCAGCTCGCGCAGAGCCGAGGGCAGCACCTCCGACCCGGCCGGCACATGCCCGGCGGAGGAGGTGTCATACAGGCCGGGGAAGGAGTCCTTGTTCAGGCTGCGCTTTTGCAGCAGCACCTGGGTTCTCCCCGCTTCCTCCCGGACAAGCCAGACGTGGGCTGTCCGGTGCAGCACGCCCGTGCGGTGGGCCTCGCCCCGCTCCACAGTCCGGCCGGTGGGCCGCCCGTTTTCATCGCAGATATCAAAGATTTCCATGCCGGTTCCTTATACCCCCGTCAGGCAGAGCGCCGGGACGCGGTAGCCGCCGTGCTCCGGCTCTGTCACATAGACGGCGCAGTTAGCAATGTTTTTGGCCCAGTAGCTGCCCCGGGATTCCGGGGTCAGGTATTCCAGCGCGCCTTTCAGGGCGATGGCGTGGGTGGAGATCAGGATGTTCCTGCCCTCCGCCTCAGGCCGCAGTTCCTCCAGAAACGCGCCCAGACGAGCCGTCACATCGGGCAGCGGCTCCATCCCCGCCGGGGCCGGGACGTTCACAAAGTCCATGAAGAAGGCCAGCACCTCCGGGGCGGGCTCGCGCAGATCCATCCCCTCGTAGGGGCCGTAGTCCATCTCGATCAGCCGCTCGTCCACCCGGACGGGGATCTGTTCCCCGGCAATCAGCGCCGCGGTCTGCCGTGCCCGGCAGAGGGGGCTGGAATAGACCGCGTCAAAGCTCACGCCCCGCTCGCGGAAGTACACGCCCACGCGGCGGGCCTGCGCCTCGCCCTGTTCATTCAGCGGAAAATCGCTGCGCCCCTGCAGCAGTCCCGCGCGGTTTTGCAGGGTCTGTCCATGCCGCACCAGATAGATCATAAGCGGCCTCCTTCTGTTTTTCTGCAAAAAGTATAGCACACCCGGAGTCGGCAATCAATTCCCCGCAGACGGCAAAAGCCCGGAGCCTGCTGGCTCCGGGCTTTTTGCTCATCTTGTTATTGCGCGGCCGAGGGCCTGGCCCATTCTGACCGGGGTCTCGGACCCGTTTTCCGTGGCCCTGAACAGCTCCTCGTCCAGTTGAACCTTTCCCTTCTCCAGCAGCAGGATCACGGTGCTGCCGCCGTAGAGGAAGCGGCCCTTTTCCGCGCCGCGGCGGATGGGCCCCGCACCGTGGAGATTGGCGATCTTCCCCACCAGCAGCGCCCCGACCTCGATCTGGCAGAGGCTGCCGAAGTGCTCTGTCTCCATCAGAGTGTACTCCCGGCAGTTGCGCACAAAGACGGGTACGGTCTCCAGCGCGATGGGCCGCACGGTGTGCAGCATGCCCGGCAGGAAAATGTTCTCTCCCTTATACCCGTCGTCCACATAGCAGTAGCGGTGGTAATGGTCCACACACAAGCGGAAGACCAGCGCGTCCCCGCCGGAAAAGCGCGCCGCCGCGCGGTCGCCGTGCAGCAGCTCAGAGAGCGTGTAGCGGCTCTGCTTGACGGGCAGCACCGTCTCCCCCGTCAGGTGATAGGCGCTGAGAAGCCCGTCGCAGGGCGCCATGAAGGCGGCGGGATCCTCAGGCAGGGGGCGCAGCTCCGGCCGGATGCGGCGGCAGAAGAAATCATTGAAGCAGCAATAGCGCTCCGGCAGATAGTCGGAGCGCCGGATGTTGTTTTTCCGCGCGAAGGGGCCGATCAGCAAGCGGGAGGTCGGCGCATCGAGAAAGCGGCCCGCCGCCCGGGAGAGGCCCGGGCGCGTCAGCAGCTTCAAAACGCCGCGGCCCGGCGCGGTATGATACAGGAAGCGCAGCGCAGCGCTCTCGCGCGTATCGGGCTTCATCGCAGGACGACCTTCCACAGCAGGATCAGCAGAAACTCCACTGCGCCGACGCCCACCATGGTCATCACGCCCTGCATACCCGGCTTGCGCACCCGGAAGGGGCTGATGAAGAGCACCGCCGTCAGCAATGCCACGCCCAGGTAAGCCAGGGTGATGTCCGTTTTTGTGACATACTGCAGCAGCAGCACCAGCGGGAAGATCAGTGCCGCCGCGGTCACAGGCAGGCCGAGGTAGTGCTCCCGCACGCCGCCCTCTTTTTCCTGTCGCTCCTGCTCTGTCACGTTGTAGTAGGCCAGGCGGATCATCGCCGCCAGCACGTACAATACCAGTCCCGCGTGCAGCAGGAAGCGGCCGGAGGCCACCTTCCAGGGTACCGGCAGGCCCTCGATCAGTCCCGTCAGGAAGGGCGAAACGCGGATAAGCGCCGTGCCGATGCAGGCAGGCAGCACCCCGAAGGCCACCAGGTCGGACAGGGAGTCGATCTGGATGCCGAAGTCCATCTCCTGGCGGGTCCTGCCCTTTTTGGTCCGGGCCACCTTGCCGTCAAAGGCGTCGCAGAAGCCGCAGAACAGCAGGAAGAAGCAGCCGTAGTAGGGATGGCCGACGCCGGACAGGGAGACAACGATGCCCGTCACAGCGGACAGCAGGGAGAAGTACGTCAGGATCACGGTATAATCGTAGAAACCGATCAATGGAGGGCCCCCTTTCTCTTTCTCGCAGACATGAAGAAGACGAAAACGCCGCAGAGCAGCACGCAGATGTAGAAGGACAGCGAGCGGCTGAGCAGTTCCATGCTCACCACCAGATCCGCCGGCAGGAAGTTTTCAAAGCCGTCGAGCATCAGGTAGTCCGCCACGCCCATGGCGCCGGGGACGGGCACGCAGTTGGAGCCGATGACCACATAGCTCTGCATAGCGAAGATATCCCCCGCCAGGCGCAGATCCCCGCCCATCGCCAGATACGCGAACATGGTCACGGCAATCATGGCGGCCCGCTGGAGGAGATTGAACAGGAAGGAGCGCCGGAGCAGCCCCTTGTGCCCCGCCAGGAGTTGGGCGCTGCGGCGGTAGGCGGCCATGGTTTTATCCATCCGGGCGAGGATCGCCTCCTCCCGGCGCAGCAGGCGGAGCCTGGCCAGCAGATGGATCAGACCTCGGCAGGCTTTTTCCAGCATCCGTTCCCGCAGGATCAGCATCAGGAACAGCGAGGCCAGCACGATCTGTGCCGCATAGCCGACCACGATCAGCACCCGTCCCGTGTTTCCGAACACCAGGAACACCCGGGGCGCCAACAGTGCGCAGACAGCGCCGATGGTGACAATGGCCAGCGCGTACATGGCCAGCGTCAACAGGAGCACCGACGTGCCCACGCTGCCGGGGATCCCGTCCCGCCGCATCAGCAGCAGGCAGGCGGGCTGGCCTCCAGAGGCCGAGGGCGTGATGGCGGAAAAGTAGATGTCCGCCGCAGAGTACGAACAGGCCCGGCCCAGGGAGGTGCGGTAGTCCAGCGCGTCGCACGCCGCCTTCAGCGCGCAGCCCTCAAACATCACAAAGCCCAGCATGCAGAGCACCGCCGGGATGAGCCATCTCTTGTCCGCCTGCTGCAGATCCTCCCGGAAGGCGGCCAGGGAAAAGCCCTTCCACTGGGTGGTCACCGCCCAGATGCTGATCGCCGCGATGGCCGCCGACAGCAGCATCCAGACCCGCTTCTTTTTCGCCTCCTGCGCAAGGCCCTCCGATTCGGGGGCGGGCCGCGCCTGGTTTTTGTTTTCATTCATAAGCAAACCGGCCGACCGCCGTTCCTCACAAGCGCCGCCTCAAGGGGCGCATCTAAAACATCACAAAATCTGACTAAGATATCATACCACAGTATACGTTGAATTTCAATCTGTAAGCATGATTGGATTTGCTGAAATTGTTTAACCCCCTTTCTTTTCATTCCGTTTCGGCGGTGAACGAGTCCTTCCCATTTTCCCTTGCGGGCGGGGCTCGTTCCCGCTATAATGAAAGTATAAATCCGAGAGGAGGATTTCCATGCGGAAAACCAAAATCATCTGCACCATCGGCCCCTCCAGCGAAAGCCCCGAGGTTTTCCGGGCAATGTGTCTGGCGGGTCTGAACGTGGCACGCCTGAACTTTTCCCACGGTACCCACGAGGAGCACCAGAAAAAAATCGACATGATCAAGGCCGTTCGCGCCGAGTTGAATCTCCCCATCGCCATCATGCTCGACACCAAAGGCCCTGAGTACCGCATCAAGACCTTCCGGGAGGGAAAGATCACCCTGGCCGACGGGGCGGATTTCACCTTTACGACCCGGGACGTGGTGGGCGACGAGGGCATTGTGTCCGTCAGCTACAAGGGGCTGGCGGCGGACCTCAACCCGGGCGACCGGATTTTGGTCAACAACGGTCTGGTCATCTTTGAGGTCAAGGCCATTGAGGACACGGAGATCCGCTGCCGCGTCGTCACCGGCGGCGTCCTCTCCGACCGCAAGAGCATGAGCTTTCCCGGCAAGGTGCTGCGCCAGGTCTACATGAGTGACCAGGACAAGGCCGACCTGCTCTTCGGCATCCGCAACGGCGTGGACTATGTGGCCGCCTCCTTTGTCTCCTGCAAACAGGATCTGCTGGATCTCAAGGGCTTTCTCCGGGAAAACGGCGGCGAGGACATCGACGTCATTGCCAAGATCGAAAACCAGTCGGGCGTGGACAACATCGACGAGATCTGCTCCGCCTGCGAGGGCGTCATGGTGGCCCGGGGCGATCTCGGCGTGGAGGTGCCCTTTACCGAGCTGCCCGCCATCCAGAAGTACCTCATCACCAAGTGCCGCCTGCTCGGCAAGCGGGTCATCACCGCAACTGAGATGCTCGAGAGCATGATCACCAATCCCCGCCCCACCCGCGCCGAGATCAGCGACGTGGCCAACGCCGTTTACGACGGCACCAGCGCCATCATGCTCTCGGGCGAGTCCGCCGCGGGCAAGTACCCGGTGGAGGCCCTGCGCACCATGGGTGAGATCGCCGAGGAGACCGAACGGCACATCGACTACCGCGGCCTGTTCCAGACCCAGAGCTTCCAGATCCACAACCGGGTCGATGCCATCTCCCACGCGGCCTGCACCATGGCGGTCGACCTCGACGCCAAGGCCATCGTGGTCACCTCTCTCAGCGGGCTGACCGTGCGCATGGTCTCGCGCTTCCGGGTGCCCATCACCATTCTGGGCCTTGCCACCAGTCCCAAGGCCTGGTACAAGCTGGCCCTCTCCTGGGGCGTGGTGCCGGTTTTGACGGAGCAGTTTCCCAGCATGGAGGTTTTGAACTTCTACGCCCTGCGGGAGGCCAAGCGGGTCCTGGGTCTGGAGACCGGGGACACCGTGGTCATGACCGGCGGCAACACCAGCGGTCAGAGCGGCAACACCAATGTCATCCGCATCGAGACCATTGTCTGAGCCGATGTCCGCGCCTGTCGTCGGGCGCTTTGCGCCCAGTCCCTCGGGCTATCTGCACCTGGGCAATCTGCTGGCCATGCTGCTGGCGTGGCTGGACTGCCGCTCTCTGGGCGGCGAGCTGGTCTTTCGCATGGAGGATCTGGACCCCGCCCGTTCAAAACAGGTCTATATCGACGCCCTGGCAGAGGATCTCCGCTGGCTGGGGCTCGACTGGGACCGGGGCTGGCCCGATCCCAACTATGCCCAGTCCCGGCGCACGGAACGCTATGAGGCCGCCTTTCAATTCTTACGGGAAAAGGACCTGATTTATCCCTGCTGGTGCTCCCGGAGTGAGCGGCTGGCCGCCGCCTCCGCGCCGCACCCAGGCGAAGCGGAAGCGGACCTTGGCTGCCGCTGTGCCCGCCTGGCCCCGGCCGAACGCGAAGCGCGGCTGGCCTCCGGCGCTCCCTGCGCCTGGAAGCTGCGCTGCCCGGACGAGACCATCGCCCTGACAGACGGGCACTACGGCCCCCTTGCGCAGAATCCGGCACGGGAGACGGGAGACTGCATCCTCCGCCGCTCTGACGGCGTCTTTGCCTATCAGTTGGCCGTCAGCGTGGACGACATGGAGATGGGCGTGACGCGTGTGGTGCGTGGACGGGATCTGCTCTCCTCCGCCCCCCGGCAGAAATGGCTGATTGAAACCCTGGGCGGCAAGGCCCCGGACTACTGCCACGCGCCGCTGCTCACGGCGGCCGGCGGCAAGCTCTCCAAGCGTCTGGGCTCTCTGAGCACCCAGGTGCTCCGGCGGGAGTCCACCCCGGAAGCCGTGACCGGCCATCTCGCCTTCCTCTGTGGTCTGGCGGAGACGGACGCCCCCGTCACGCCGCGGGAGCTGCTCTCCGGTTTCTCCTGGGACAAGGTCAAGACCGAGGACATCCCCCTGCCATAAAGGCAAGTGCCCTGCCTGGTTTCAGGCAGGGCGCTTCCCATTTTCCATGTTGTATCCTACCGTCTGTTTTGCTCTTTCCCGGCGGATACCGCCGGATATTTTTCGGCGTATTGCGTTGCTTTCGGAACATTTTCCAAGTATAATAGTCTTAACAAGCAGAAGATCCGCATGCTATGAGGGGAGGTTTCACCATGAAGAAAGGCGTCCTTGTTCTGCTGCTGTCTGCCCTGCTGCTCACGGCCTGCGGCGCGCCTCCGGCAAACGCTCTGGCAACGCCGGTCTCGCCCGCCGCTGTGTCCACCGCGCCCGCAAAGGGAACGGCAGCGCCGTCCCCCGCCCCGGCCGCCTCTGCCGCGCCCGCGCCGCTGACCGGCAGGACGCTGGAGGAGGCCCTCGCCGCCGTGGACGGCTGGGCCGTGCCGGAAAAGAGCGGCGTCAAATACTGGCTGGAGACCGCGGAGGGGCTGAAGCTCCACTGCTGGTTTCTCTCCGGCAGCCCCAATTACTATGAGAAGGTCTACACCGCCAACCTGAGAAAGGCTGCGTATGTGGGCGGCGTGCTCACGGTAACGGACCTGCGGGACAGCCTCGGCTTTCCCCTGCAGAGTCTGAAGGAACTGCGCCTGACCTTTTCAGCGGACAGCGCCGTGATGGAGCTGGATGCGGACGAGAGCAAACTTGCCGGGGGCGCGGGGGACAATCTGCTCTCCGGCAGCTATCGCTTTGTCCCCTGGGACAAGCCCTGCACGCCGCCCGCGGAGAGCAAAAACGTGGAGCCCTTTGGGGATCTGATCCTCTCCGGCAACGGCTTTGCCCACACGGAAAACGGCGTGGTGCGCTACTGGCTGGAGACCGCCGACGGCATCCGGCTCCACTGCTGGTTTGTCTCAGAGGATTCCTATTCTGAAAAGGTCTACACCGCCAACCCCGCCAAGGCCGAGCGGCGCGGGGACTGGATCACCTGCGACGAGCTGCTTGACGAGCAGGGGCAGGCCCTGCCTGGTCTGCGGGCGCTCTCCTTTCAGTTTCGGGAGGACAGCGTGCTCATGGCCGTGACGAGAAATCCCCAGAGTGTCGCCGGCGACGATCTTGCCAGCGGCCAGACGCTCTTTACGCCCCATACCGGCTCCTATCTCCCGCCGCTGCTCGGCGGTGCGCAGCCCGTGGTCTCCGCGTATGACGGCTATACCTGCGCGGAGGACGGGAATGTCCGCTTCTGGCTGGAGTCCGAGGGGGAGCGCCTGAATCTCAAGCTCCACTGCTTCTTCCCCGACGGGGACCGGGGCGTCCGGGAACAGGTCTGGCATATCGATTCCGAGCAGGCCTACTTTACCGGCCCGGTGCTGACGGTGGAGGAACTGCTGGACAGCAGCGAGGAGTCGGTCTTTGACGGCTACGGCGCTTTCAGCTTCTCCTTTGTCGAGGGCCAGGTTCTGATGCATGTGGAGCGGGACGGAGAGGCCGAAGAGGGCGCGTTCTTTATCCCGGAGGGGGACTACTTCTTTTTCCCGCCCGGGTCCCAGGCAAGCTGAAATATAACAAGACGAAACGCAGGGACAGCGGCAAATCGCTTTCCCTGCGTTTTGTTTGTTTCTGGTAAACCGGGCTTACAGCTCCGCCGTGAGGCCCGCGCCTTCCCGCTCCGCCCGCTCCAGGATCACCGCCGCCGAGGCCAGATCCTGCAGGGCGATGCCCGTGGAGTCGAAGACGGTGATCTCCGCCGCCGCCTGTCGCCCCGGCGTCTTGCCGGTCAGCACGTCCCCGATCTCGGTGAGCTCCGTGAGGATGCCCGCGGTGTGGGGTTTTTCGCACTCGCCCACGGAGAAGCACTGCTCGCGGTCGTCCCCGAAGGCCTTCGCGGTGTGGAAGATCGCGGGGTCCAGTTCCTCCTTGCCGCTCATGTCCGCACCGATGCAGCTGAAATGTGTGCCGGGCTGCACCCACTCCGCCCGGATCAGCGGCGCATAGGAGGGCGTCGCGGTGAGGATCACGTCGCTCTCTTTGACAGCAGTCTTCAGCTCCGCCGCCGCGGCGATACTGTAATCCCGCTCCGCCCCGCAGGCTGCGAGCAGCGCGGCGACCTTTGCTGTCAGCTCCGGCAGGACCTCGGCTGCCCGGGCCGGGCTTTTGGCGTTTGCCACCTGCACCCGCCGGATGCCTGGCATGGCGTAGAGCGTCGCCGCAATGAGATAGGGGCTCTGGTGGCCGCAGCCGACCATCAGCAGGCTCTTGGACTCCGGCCGCGCCAGGGCCTTGGCACCCACCGCGGCGGCCGCCCCGGTCCGGAGGCCCGTGATCGGCCCGGCGTTCAGCAGCGCCCTCGGCTCCCCGGTGCGCCGGTCAAAGAGCAGGGAGGTGCCGAAGAGGGCGGGCAGGCCCTTATTCCCGTTTTCCCCGAACCAGGACACCAGCTTTAGGCCGAAGATCTGCTCGGTCTGCAAATCGCCGGACTTGATGTCCAGATCCGCCACGCCGTGCTGAAACTCGTGAAAGACCATGGGCCAGACGTTTCCCGCGCCCGCGCTCTTCTGGCGGTAGGCTCGCTCCACGGCGGAAACCGCCATGTCCAGGGTAAAAAGGCTTTCGATCTCCTTTGCGTTCAAAATGCGAATGCAGCTCATTTATATGCCCTCCTGTTCCAAAATCCGCAGAAACGCGCTTACAGCCTCCAGGCCCGCCTGCAGCGTTGCGGCGTTGTTGGCGTAGCCGATGCGCATGCTTTTCTCCACGCCGAAGCAGTCCCCGGGCACCACAAAGGCCCCGGTCTCCCGGTACATCCGGTCGCAGAAGCTCCGGCTGTCCAGGTCGTAGTCATAGCTCACCAGCGCCGTGGTGCCGGACTTGGGTCTGACGCAGGAGACACGCGGCTCCGAGGCGATCCAGGCGTCGAGCACCTTGAGATTGTCCCGCACCACCGCGCGGTTGCGCGCGAGCACCTTGTCCCTGTGGCGCAGGGCCACCGCGGCCAGGGCCTCGTCAAACATACCGCAGCTGATGAGATCGTAGTCCCGGTGGCTGACAACGGCGGCGCGCAGCGCTGCGTCGTGGGTGGCGATCCAGCCCAGACGCAGCCCCGCCAGAGAAAAGACCTTGGACATGCTGCTGACAGAGATGCCCTTGTCATAGAGGTCCACGACGGACTCGCTCCAGCCGTCACCCTGGGTCAGATGGCGGTAGACCTCGTCGCAGAGCAGCCAGGCGCCGCAGTCCTTTGCGATCTCCACGATCTGCCGCAGCAGCGCCCCGTCCATCAGGGCGCCAGTGGGGTTGTTGGGGTTGTTGATGCAGATGAGCCTGGTGTCCGGCGTGCACAGGGCGCGCAGCTCCTCCACGTCGGGAAGCCAGCCGTTTTCCGGCCGCAGCGGCAGTACCCGCACGTCCGCCCCGAAGCTCTCGGGGATGGAGGTGAGCTGCTGGTAGCTCGGCGAGATGCTGACGACGCGGTCGCCCGGCTCCACGAGGGAGTAAAAGACGTGGTGGTTCGCGCCCGCGGCCCCGTGAGTGGTGACGATCTCCTCCGGCTTCACCGTCCGGTACAAGCGGCTGATCCCCTCGCGGAAGGCGGGGGCGCCCTCAATATCGCCATAGGTCAGCCGCCGCTGGGCAAACGCGTCCATGAACTGCTGGCGGTCACCGCCGCATATCTCGAAGAGCTGGTCCAACGTCACCGAATACGTGCAGGTCTCTGCCACGTTGTAGGTGCACTGGGTCTCCCACTCGTTCATCCACTGTTCCACGGCAAAGTCCCTGATTTTCATAGTCTTCCTCCTGAAATGAATAAAAATATGCATAAAAGAAAAAAGATACCAGAG
>ONPY01000020.1 GCA_900319835.1 uncultured Eubacteriales bacterium
GAAAGAATCGATCAAGAGGAACGGGATCGGCGTGTACGGGAAGCAGTGCTTTCGATGACACAACCGGATCAGGAAATCTTTCTTCGCCATTATTACTATGCCTGCGGCTCCATTAATTCTCATCATTACAATGCTCTGCATGATCCTGTTCTATGCGACAAGCTTTGACAGCATTGCCTATACAGCCGCCTGCTACAGCTATAAGCGCCTTGGGGAGAATGAGAAACCACACACGATGATCACATTGCTTTGGTGCCTGCTACTGATCGTTCTGCCAATCGCTCTGGTGTTCAGTGAGAGTTCAATGAATAACATCCAGTCTGTGAGCATCATTAGCGCCTTTCCTATTGGAATAATCATGATTTTGATGATTTGGAGCTTCTTTAAAGATGCAAAGAAGTACAGGATTGAGAAGGGATTGGATAAGGATTAATATAATACGCTGAGGGGCAGGGTGGGAAACTGCTCTGCTTCTCAGTCGTTAATGTTTGACTTGGCATCAAGCCTGATTTCATATATGCGCCGGGTTGGTGGTTACAAATGGATTATCTGTGAGGGAAGTGATGATAAGCTCTACCTCGAGACAATGTTGAAGGAGTATAAGGATTTCCACATTATTCCGCTCGGAGGCTGCGGAAATGTCATAGAAACTTATTCTTTTTTTGTGTCCAAATATGCCCATATGGATATTGCGTAAATAATTCGGCGCGACTTGCTTTGTTATTCCTTGGGTTGGGGCACGTGATGAAACGCTGTACTGGATACAATACTGTGCCGAGGTTTTCCCACGCATTCCAATGGGCAGAAGAATTATAAGTGTGTTCCAGCCATCGCAAAAATGAAGGGAGGTGAAAACTATATGAACGATTTGAAATCTCGCTGTGTTCGTTTTCTGTCCGAGCTTGAGATTCCTGTGACACGATTCCGTGGCAAGATCTCGTTGTCGAAAAGCGGTTATTACGGATGGATATCCGGACGACTCAATCTCGCTGAGACAACGTTGCAGCGAATCGACGAGTATCTGACAAAATACAATTTTTAATTTGAAAGGAGAACCCTATATGACTGAACAAATGAAAGAAGCACTGATTGACCAACTGAAATACTTCACGTGTAAGAGGACAAGAATGGCGGCTTATCTGGTCGAGCGAGGATTTAAGATTGACTCGATCAAGCCGGAAAGCGACGACAGCGACTTTAATGTATATCAATTCCTGGCATCTCCAGAACTCTATGAAGCTGTTCTGGACTATACGTCTGGAAAGGCTAGTGAGCGTAATGAGCAGTAAAGAAATGGCGTTTGATCCGACCGTCAGTTTCATGTTCTTTGGCTCTTGGGTAAAAACGATTGAGAATCTTGAAGGCATCGGGGTTGAATGCGCATACCGGTTGTTTAAGGCAATTGCGGTTTACTGTATGTATGACGAAGAACCGGACTTTTCTGATGACCTTGTGCTTAATGCTATCTGGCCTATGCTTAAAAACGAAGCCAACAGCAGTATTGCCCGCAGGAAGAGTCAGTTTAAGAAAGACGAGCTCAATGACAACTATCATAAAATCTTCGCTGCTTTGCAGGCAAATCCCGGTCTTTCGCACCGTGGGATTGCTGAGATGGTGGGAGTTAGTCCAAGCACTGTAGACAGGGTGTGCAGAAAGTATCCGGAGGATATCTGGAACTCTTCTGCTCATCCTGTTTCTGCTTCTTCTCCTGCAGATAATACTCCTGCTGGAGATCCTGTTACTCCTGCTGGTAATACTCCTTCTAGTGATTGTAATACTAATTCTTTTCCTATTAAATATACAGATTCTTTTCCTATTAAATATACAGATTCTTTTCCTATTGGATATGATGATTCTTATATTGATCATTATAATATTAATGGTAATTATACTGATACCATGACGCAAGGCAGTGACGCACATAAGAAGGTCTACAGGGGACACTTCCGAGAAGATATGGCACGTATCACTTCTCTTAGGAGACGTGAACCCGATGACGATGAACTGCCGTTCTGATAAAGATGTGGAATATTAGCCGGCTATGCGTAATTCAATGGCTCAGATCTTACATCCTTGCAAACGGGGTAGTTGAAAAAGCTGTTTCAGGAAGATGTGAATGATTTGCTGGGCATGGATAAATGAGCGAAATTGTATTCAGAGAGCATAGAGCAAAAGTTGTGGAAGGTTGTCATAATTTTTATAATTGAATAATGGAAAAATAAAAAGCGCCTGTTTGCAGCCATATAAAGGCCTGCAGCGGGCGCTTTGGGTTACATAATCTTATTAAAACACAGTATTATTCTAGTTGAGTTTTTGATAGAAGGTTGTAATTCCACGCTTCATATCCAGAAAAACTTGGAATAATCAAGCCAATAAACACATTATTTGCTATCGGTTTTCACTTGGTGCCAGCCGGCAGTTATGTGAAAGACGATGGCGGAAGGGAAAAACTATGACCAAAGATAAAGACAATCGTGTTCCTGTATGGGAGAAATCGAATCTCACGTTAGAAGAAGCAGCGTCTTTCTTCAACATCGGCATAAACAAACTGCGGGATTTGACGAACAGTGAAAACTGCCCGTTTGTCCTCTTCGTAGGCAACAAACGGTTGATTAAGCGAAAGCTGTTTGATCAATATCTAGAGACCTGCTATTCAATCTAAACACTTGTTAAAGCGCTTGATATTGTGGTATACTCAACGTACCATATCAAGCGCTTTTCTCTGACAGGAGGGATTATTATTTCAGAGAAGCGCAAAAACAATAAGGGACGCATTTTAAAAACGGGTGAATCTCAGCGCGCGGATCTTACATATCAGTACCGGTATAAAGATATTCGGAAAAAATGGAGATATGTATACGCCCCTACATTGGAGGAACTCCGTGTCAAAGAAGCCGTCATTCAGCGTGAAATTGATGACGGCGTTGATTACAGCGTCGGAGAGATCACCGTTCTTCAGCTGGTGCGGAAGTATATTGACCAGAAAAAAGACAGCGTCCGATACAATACGCAAGTCGGCTATGAATTTGTGTACAACCTGATCCAGAAAGAAGACTTCGGCTTCAGACAAATCAAGAATGTCAAGCCATCTGACGCCAAAAGCTGGTTTCAGAAACTGAGCAGAGACGGAAGAAGCTATAGTACAATTATGCATGTGCGTGGTGTTGTTAGTCCTGCTTTTGCTATGGCTGTAGAAGACTCTGTCCTGCGTAACAATCCATTTTCATTCAAAGTGAAGGACGTAGTTCGAAAGGCTTCTGTGGAACGGGAAGCTCTATCCGCCAAAGAAGTCAATAGCCTCCTGGAGTACATCCAGGCTGACAAATGTCGCAGAAGGTATTACGATGAAATCATAATCCTTCTTGAGACCGGGCTGCGGATCAGTGAGCTTTACGGTCTGACGATTGCAGACATCGACTTCACAAACAAACGGATTCGCGTTGAACGTCAGCTTATTCGAACCCGGCACTGTGAATACTACATTGAGCGTCCGAAAACGGAAAGCGGGATTCGCTATGTTCCGATGAGCATCAAAGCAGAAGCGGCATTCCGCAACGTTATCGCAAACAGGAAGAAAGTAGACTTTGAGATTATGGTTGATGGGCATGTGGGGTTCCTGTTTCTGGACAAGGATGGAAAGCCGAAGGTTGCCGGGCATCTCGAGCACGCTTTGAAGCGCGTCGTTGACAGCTATAATGCTTCCCATGACACTCCAATCTCCGCGACACCGCACTCGTTGCGGCACACATTCTGCACGAACATGGTTCATGCGGGGTTCCCAATCAAGGAATTGCAGTATCTGATGGGACACAGCGATGTGCAAACCACATTAAACCGATACGCTCATACACACTTTGAGGAAGCGGAAGAGGCATTCAGAAAGGTGCAAAGCTCTGTATAATCAAGGCTTTCGGGCTACACACCTTTACACACTTTTTACACACTTTTTATGGAGAATGACGTAGAATTATGAAGATTTGCAAAAATCACAATCTCAAAAAAGTTCTCAAAAACAACTAAAAGTGTAAAATAAAGGCTTATAAAGGGTTATAAAGTATGATCAAGATCTTATTCGTGTGTCACGGCAATATCTGCCGCAGTCCTATGGCGGAGTTCTGTTTGAAAAACATGGTAAACCGGGCGGGTCTGGAGAAAGAGTTTGAGATCGCCTCTGCCGCCACCAGCTCCGAGGAGCTGGGCAATCCGGTCTATCCCCCGGCGCAGCGGAAGCTCAGCGAGCACGGGATTGACTGCGCGGGCAAGACCGCGCGCCGCATCCGCGCTCAGGACTATACCGACTACGACCTGTTGCTGGGCTTTGACCAGGCCAATCTGCGCAACATGCAGCGCTGCTTCGGCGGGGATCCCGAGGGGAAACTGCACCTGATGACCGAGTACATCGGCGCGCCGGAGCGCATTATCGACGACCCCTGGTACACCCGGGATTTTGACACCGCGTGGGAGGACATCGAAGCCTGCTGTCTGGGGCTTCTCAACGCGCTCTGTCCCGAGGTGACGCTGGACTTTTCCCGCTGCCGGGAGCGCAGTGAGCTCTATGACATTCTCGCTGAGCGGATGCTCTGGCAAAACTGGTATGGCCGGAATCTCGACGCGCTGTACGACATGCTGACGGGTCTGCCCCATTTGGGGAACCGCTTTGTGCTTCGCCTGCCGGCGGAGGACGCCCCCTGCCGGGGCTATGCGGAGATCATCGGCCAGGTCTTTTCTGACGCGGGGACAGAGGTCTCTGTGGAGGGCTGATCCAAGCAGAATCAAATATAACCGGAAGACGCCGCATCCAAAGGATGCGGCGTCTTCCGGTTATATTGCTTTTTATTTCTCTCCATTTTCCAGCGCTTCCACCGCGTCAGCGATGGCGCTGACCCGGGCAGAGAGATCCGCCGGAACCGTCTCCTCGGGC
Organism: uncultured Eubacteriales bacterium; assembly: GCA_900319835.1. Next base: position 4,922 of record ONPY01000020.1, read on the forward strand.
GTCTCCTCCCCGGCATCCTCCCCGGTATAGAGGCCGCAGAGAAACTGCTGCCACTGCGCATTGAGCAGGTCGATGGAGTCCTGCTGGAGCTGCCGGAGTTTTGAGAAAGCTTCCTCCACGCAGCGCACCGTGCGCTCCTGTTCGCTGTTAGGGATCGCGCTCTGCTCGCGCAGCTCCTCCGCCTCCTTGCGGGCTCTGGTCAAGATTTCCTCAGCCTCGGCTCTGGCCCGGGCCACGATTTCGTCTGCCCGTGTCTGTGCATCGGCAAGGATCTCGTCCGCCTGCCTGCGGCTCCGGTCCACGATCTGCTGCGAGAGATCTCTTGCGTTGATCAGGTAATCCGCAGCCGAGGTGCGGTGTCCCGGCTTCTCCTTCTCGGGCGCCTGCTCCAGGTGCTGATATTCGCTTTGGGATACCACGGCGCTTTTTTCCCCCCGTCTGCAGCTTTTTCAGAAATTATACCAGATTCGACACCCCTGCGCAACCGTTATTGCGCGGAAAAAACGCCTTCTTTTTCCAGCGCCGATTTCGCAAAGCGCCGGAGCAGTTCCTCCGGCAGCTGCAATTCCTCCCGCAGGAAGCCGGGCGCGCCGCCATAGCGCGCGTCCAGTTCTTCAAAGACGCCCTCCAGATATTCCTCCTTGGCGATAAACGCCTCGTGTACCAGCTGGACGGCGTCCGCCGGATGCCCTTTGGCCAGGAGCCTGGCGCAGGCGGCGTCCGCCTCCGGGATTGCGACAAGGTTTGTCAGCAGATAATCGGCAAAGATGCTTTCCCGGTCAACGCCCAGCTCAGACAGGAGCAGCGCCGTCACTACCCCGCAGCGGTCCTTGCCCGCCGTACAGTGCCAGAGCACCGCGTTTCCCTGCGCGGCCTGTTCCAGGATCTTTTCGAGGATCACCCGCAGGCTCTCCAGGCAGCTCGGTTTTGTGACCATATGGCGATAGACCACGCGCATGTCCGGCATGATCAGCTCCGCGGGTCTGCCATCCTCCCGTGTGATCCCGGCCGTAGCCTCGTCAAAGATGGGACAGCAGAGCTGCTCGGCGCCGGCAGGGAGCCGGTCCGGCTTCTCGCGGCGCTCCATGGACGTGCGCAGATCCACCACACAGCGGACATGAAAGCGCTCGGAAAGCTGCGCCAGATCCCGGTCGGTGGCGCTGTGCAAATGGGCCGCGCGGAGCAGCAGGCCTGCGCGGATGCGCTGTCCTGCCGCGTTTTGCAGGCCGCCCAGGTCGCGGCAGTTGCTGATGCCCTCAAAGTGCAGCGCGCGGTTCGTAGGCCGGGCGGCGGTCATTCCCGCTCCCCTCCCAGGTAGTCCGCGGTCATGGCGTCCAGAAAGTCTGAGAGCAGGGCATTCATCTCGGTGTAGTCATAGCGCATGGCGACCTCGTCCGTCTGCACATAAGGCAGTCTCTCCGCATCCTGCGGGTCCACGGCCAGCTTTTCATGAAGCTCTGTCACGATCTCCCGGTCAAACTCCATGTGCGTCTGGAAGCCGTAGAGGTATCGGCCGAAGCGCACGATCTGCAGGGGGCAGCCCTCGCTGAAGGCCAGGACCGCGGCGTCCCGGGTCATGCCCATCATGTCATAGTGATGCTCCCCGCCCACAAAGCGCTCCGGGAAGCTCTTCAGGAAGGGATCGCGCCGCCCGGCCTCCGTGAGCGTCAGAAGGATCGGCCCCATCTCCGGGTTCGGGCTGCGGGAAAACCGTCCGCCGAAGGCCTCACTCATCAGCTGCGCGCCCAGGCACGCACCCACCACCATGCGCCCGGCCTCGCGGCAGCGGCGAATCAGCTGCATCTCCGCCTCCGCGTCATAGTAGGGGCATTCCTCCCGGGTGGTGCCGGGGTTCTGGGGCCCGCCCAGGACGACCAGCAGATCGGGCAGGGTCTCCGGCTGGGGAAACTCCGTCTCCTCCCAGCAGCGGATGACGCGCAGCCGGCAGCCGTTTCTCTCCACCCAGCGCAGATACTCGCCGGGCTTGACATAGTCCTCGTGCTGGACAAACAGCACATCCAGATCTCTTTTATCCATGATTCGTTTCCTTTTCCGAAACTCCCCGGAAGCGGAAGCTGAACGTCAGATCCGTTCCCATCGGGAGGTGATATTCCGGGTGCACCGGAGCGCCCCAGCTGTCGTCCCCGCCCACGCCCAGCTGCCGCAGCGCCACGCGCGCCACGGTCTGCCGGGGTCTGGGCAGCTCATGGAGATGGGCGGCGCACTCCAGTTCATGGGGCGTATAGCGGGAGATGTTGACACTCAAGTCTGTCCCCGCAAAGCGCAGGCCGCGGCCTGTGTCGTCCAGAAGCTCCATCCACCGCACGCCGCAGCGGTTCCCGCTCTCCTGGGGTCTCAGATAGCGGGCCATATTCTCGTCCACCGCTTTCTCCCAGATCCCGAGCCGGGCGCCCTTGAGGCGGTCCGCATAGTTCTCCTCAGGCCCAAGCCCGTACCAGCGCATCCGGTCGAGCGCGAGAGGCAGGCGGAAAAGCATTCCAAACTCCGGCATGTCCGGCAGCCCGGGGACGGCCTTGTATGAGAGGGTGGTCTCCACCGTCCCGTCACCAAAGACCTCGTAGCGCACGCGGCAGGCGCAGGGCGGGTTGGTGGGCAGATAATAGGTGTAGCACACCCGGACGCTGTGCTCGCGCTCCTCCACCTCCGGATAGCGGAAGGGCTCCGCATCGCCGAAGGGCGAAGGATAGAGGCTCGCGAGCTTCCACTGGCCGCAGCGCTGGGGCATACCGTTGCCCACGTCGTTGTCCGTGGGGGCGCGCCAGAAGTTGGGGGCCGGGATGGCCTCCAGGAGCTCCCGCCCGTCATAGACGTAGGCGTTCATGCCGGGCCGGGTGGCGGAGAAGAGGGCTGCAAAGCGCGCGCCGTAGACGGCGTAGTTCCACTTGCCGCGCACCGTGCGGAACGACTCTGAGCAGGTATAGGGTGCTTCCGGCCGCTCCCAGACCTTCTGGCCGAAGGCGATCTCGTGCCCGGCTTTGGCCCAGGGGGTCTCCTCCTTCAAGGCGAAGGAGATGGTCAGCGCGAGCTCCGGCAGGGGGCGCTGTTCCGCCAGAGCCGCCCGCTCCAGCGCCGCCATCGCGTCCGTCAGCTCTGTCGGGAAATCAAAATGTCTCTCCGACAGCGGCGGGACCGCGAGTGTGAGCGGCAGACGCAGGACCTCTCCCCCGTCGGCCAGCAGCACGGCGCAGGCCGCAAAGCGCTCCGCCGGGGTGAAGAGGAACTTGTTTGCAAGCGTAAAGCCCGTCTCGTCAAAGCGGACCTCCAGATTCTGATAACAGGCCTTGACCTCCTGCATCTTGGGCGAGGGGCTGTGGTCACCGCCGTAGACGATTCCGTTGCCGCTGAAGTTGTAGTCCGTGGGCCGGTCGGAGAAATCCCCGCCGTAGCCCAGGAAGCGCTCCCCGTTGGGGCCGGTCTGCCAAAGGGCCTGGTCGGCCCAGTCCCATAGAAAGCCACCCTGGTATCGCGGCTCGCGGTCAGCCAGCTCTGTGTACTTATGCAAACCACCGCAGGAGTTGCCCATCGCGTGGCTGTACTCGCAGCAGAGGAAGGGCTTTCCCGGATGTTCCTTCAAAAACGTCTCGATGGAGGCCGCGGAGGGGTACATCTGGCTCTCCATATCGCTGACGCCGTCCACGCTCCGGTCGTTGAACACACCCTCATAGTGTACGGGGCGCGTGGGATCCAGGCTGCGCAGCACGTCGGCCATGCGCGCCACCACGCTGCCGCCGAAGGACTCGTTCCCCACCGACCAGAAGAGGACGCAGGGGTGGTTGCGATCCCGGGCCACCATGCTCTGCAGGCGGTCAAAGAGCAGGGGTTCAAACTCCCGGTGTTCCTTGGGCACCGCGAAGTCCGCGTCCGCCACGCCGCGCAGGACACTCTCCCAACTGCCGTGGGTCTCCATGTTGTTCTCGTCCATGACGTAGAGGCCGTACCTGTCGCAGAGGGCATAGAGGGCGGACTGGTTGGGATAGTGGCTGGTGCGGATGGCGTTGATGTTGTTTTGCTTCATGGTGATGAGGTCTTTTTCCAGCTCTTCCACATTCGGCACCCGGCCGGAGGCGGAGCTGAAATCGTGGCGGTTGACCCCCTTGAGCACCAGGCGCTTGCCGTTCAGGAGGATGAGCCCGTCCACGATCTCGATGCGGCGGAAGCCCACCCTCTGCTCGGTGACCTCGCTCACCCCGCCGCTCCGGTCCAGGGTCTCGATCAAAAGCGTGTAGAGCTTCGGATCCTCCGCGCTCCAGAGTCCTGGGTTTTCCAGGTCCAGCTCCGCGTAGACCTCGCCGTACTCGTCCCCTTGCTCCGTGCAGGAGGCCAGGATTCTCTCCCCGTCCCTGAGTGTCAGGCGCAGGGCTCCCTCTCCTTCCAGCAGGCCCACCACATAGAGTTCGCCCAGGGTAAAGTCCTCGCTGACCTCAGGTACCAGATTCAGGCTGAACAGGGAGACCCGGGGCTTGCGCAGCAGGAACACGCTGCGGAAGATGCCGGAGAAGCGGAAGAAGTCCTGGTCCTCAAACCAGCTGCCGGGGGTCCACTTGTACACCCGCACCGCCAGGCGGTTCGTTCCGGCGTGCAGATGGGTCGTCAAATCAAATTCCTTGGGGGTGAAGCTGTCCTCACTGTAGCCCAGGTACGCTCCGTTCAGCCAGCAGGCAAAGCCGCTCTCCACGCCCTCAAAGCGCAGAACGGTCCGGTCCTGCTCCCAGCCCGCGGGCAGGGAAAAGTCCAGCACATAGTCCGCGGTGGGGTTGAAAACCGTCGGCACCTCGCCGGGCCGCAGCTCCTCCACCGCGTCCCAGGGATATTGGATATTTACATACTGGGGCCTGTCATAGCCCTGGAGCTGAATGTGGCCGGGGACGGCGATCGTGTCCCAGCCGGAGACGTCAAAGTCCGGCAGCCAGAAGCCCTCCGGCGCGGCAGTGGGGTTCTCCGCATAGTGGAAGCGCCACAGGCCGTCCAGGCACAGGCGCAGGCTGCTCGTCCCCGCGGCTTTTTCCGCCGCGGAGGCATAGGCAATATGGTCCGAGCGGGCGGGCAGCCGCCCCTCGGCAAACACCGCCGGGTCCCGGACGGTGTTGTCAAAGCTGAAATGCTCCATCGTTTTCTCCCATTTTCCTTGCTCGGAATAACAGAATTATTATACAGGAAGTGCAATGATAATACAAGCCGGATTGCGCTTTACAGCTCCCGCTCTGTCCGATATAATAGGAGGCAGAAGCATACAGGAGGTGCGCCATGTTTGACGTACTGCACAGCGGAGAGCTCTACTACCCCCTGGCCGGGGAGATCACCGAGCTTCAGATCCAATGCCAGAAGAAGATGTACGATTACAACCGGACCCGCCCCTCCGAGGGGGAAAAGCGGGCCGCGCTGTTAAAGGAGATGTTCGCCGCCTTTGGGGACGACAGCTTCATCGAGCCGCCGCTGCACGCCAACTGGGGCGGGCGCTTTGTCCGCGTGGGGCACCACGTCTTTGCAAACTTCGGCCTGACGCTGGTGGACGACACGCACATCACGATCGGGGACTACACCATGATCGGCCCCAACGTGGTCCTCGCCACCGCGGGACACCCTGTTCTGCCCGCGCTGCGCGAGCAGGCGCTGCAGTACAACGCCCCCATCGTGATCGGCCGCAACTGCTGGCTGGGCGCCGGGGTTCTGGTGATGCCCGGCGTCACCATCGGGGACAACACCGTGGTGGGCGCGGGCAGCGTGGTGACAAAGGATCTGCCCGCAAACGCGGTAGCCGTGGGAAACCCCTGCCGCGTGCTGCGGCAGATCGGTGAGAGGGATCGCGCGTTCTATTTCCGGGATCGCCGCATTCCGCCCGAGCTTCTCTGAATAGATTCAAAACCGGCACAGCTTTCGCTGTGCCGGTTTTCGTTTTCCGTCCTGTTTACCAGGTGGCTCTCTCTTCCTCGTCGGTCGAGGTGTCGGTGGACTCCACCGCGCTCTCGATCAGCTTGACCATTTCCCACACGGAACGGAAGTTGATGGTCTTGTCCTTCTCCATCCAGGTGATGCGGCCCTGCCAGCTGCTGTTCTGCCGGTGCTGGACGCGGACGATAAAGGTGCCCAGATCGCCGTGCTTGCTGAGGAGTTCTTCGTCTTTCATAACCTTGTCCCTTTCCGTGATGTGTTGGCCATCTTTGTGCGGCTCGGTAAATCTTCTCTCGTTGGTGCCCGGGTGTGGGAAGTTTAGACGGTCATACAGCTTTTCCATCTCCAACACCATCTGCTGGGCGTTTTCAAAGGGGATCGGAGCCGTGCTGTAACTGTGATACAGCTCACCCCGTATGGCGTCGGAACGGGATTCCCGGATGCAGAGCACCACGCCGTTCGGCGCGCCGATATACCACTGTGTCTGGTTCATGGTCTCTCCCCCGCGCGAAACAGCGCCGCGGTCTGCTCCGCCTCCGTCGTCATAAAGACGCTGTTGACATAGTACTCAATGCCCGAGCGCTGCCGCCCGATGATGAAGTGATAGTTGATGCGCTTTTGAATGACGGTGCAGTTTTCCCGGGTGGTGTTGACCAGCAGGCACAGGTATTGCCCTTTGCTGTACTGGGTCATGGCATCGCCCCGGCGAATGGAACGGCGCACCGCGTCGCCCATGCGCTTGACCAGCTCGTCGAGCTTCGGGCCCTCCTTCATGGGGTTGCCCTTGCCGTCAACCACCGTGCAGAGCATCAGGTACACGGACTGGCCCCCGCGCTCCAGCATGCGCTCCACCATGCGGTAGATGCCGGTGAAGACCGGATAGTTGCAGAGATAGCCCCCGGGGAAGGTGTCGCCCCTGCCAGACAGCTCCGCCTGGATCTGGTCCAGGGCCGCGTGCTGGTGGGTCATCTCCACGCCCAGGCGCTCAAACTGCTCCATCAGCTTGCGGGAGGGGCGCAGCCCCTGCTCGTTGAAGTAATAGGCCACGGTCTCGTCATAGAGCTTGCGGGCCTCCTCGTAGCGGCCCATGGATGCCAGCGCCTCCATGGTCAGCGGCTCCCAGTCGGCCAGGGGGTCCACCTTGGCCGCGTACAGGCCCAGATCCTCCAGTTGGAAGTAGTCCTGGTTCATGCGCAGCAGGGTCGCCGCGCGCTCGACGCAGTCGCAGAAGATACCGCGCAGGCGTCTGGATTCCTGGGCCGCCCAGATCACGCTCAGCTGCATGGGAAGAAACTCCCCGCCGTAGAGGTGGCAGGCGTCCAGATACAGCGCCATCTTTTCGTCGAGATCCACGCTCTCCCCCGCCCGCCGGTAGAGGGTCTCAAAGCGCTCCGCGTCCTCCTCCAGCTCAAGCTCGTCCGTCCATCGGAAGACGCCCTTGGTCTGTTCGATGAAGTTGACCGGCGGCAGCCCCGCCTTCGCCAGCTTTTTCTTGGCGTTGTAGATCACGCTCTGCAGGGCGTGGTGGACGTTAGCCATGTCGCGGTCGGCAAAGAGAAGCTCCTCCAGCCGATCCCGGGTAACGCCCTTTTCCCGGTTGTGAATCAGGATCTGCAGCAGGGACGTGAACTGGGAATCGCTGGCCTTGGAGCCGCCGGCGATCAGCTTTCCGTTCCATCGCACGGAAAAGCCGCCCAGCATGCGCGCATATAAAACATTTTCCCGGTCTTCGGCCATGCCTCTTCCTCCTTTCGGGTCTAAAGAACTTAAAGCGCCAGACGCTTTTGCATATTCTCGTAATTGACGCAGGAGATCAGCGCGGTGTCCTTGGTGATCTTTCCCTCGCGCACCAGCTTGAGAAGACTGCCGTCCATGGTACACATGCCGTCGGCGGCGCCGGCCTGCATGGTAGACTCGAGCTGGTGCAGCTTGTCCTCGCGGATCATGTTCTGGATGGCGACCGTGGTCTTCATGATCTCAAAGACCGGGGTCTGCCCGCCCTCGGTGTTGGGCACCAGCTGCTGGCAGACCACGCCCTTGAGGATCTGGGCCAGCTGGATCTTGACCTGCTTCTGCTGGTTGGCGGGGAAGACATCCAGGATGCGGTTGATGGTGTTGGCGGCGGAGCTGGTATGCAGGGTGCTCAGCAGCAGCACGCCGGTCTCGGCCGCGGTGATGGCGGCGGAGATGGTGTCGTAGTCGCGCATCTCACCGAGGAGAATCACATCCGGGCTCTCCCGCAGGGCCGAGCGCAGAGACTCGAGATACCCCGGGGTGTCGATGGAGATCTCCCGCTGGGTGACGATGGCCTTGTCATGCCGGTGGATGTACTCGATGGGGTCCTCCATGGTGATGATGTGGCAGTCCCGGCTGCGGTTGATGCGGTCGATCATACAGGCAAGCGTGGTGGACTTGCCGGTGCCGGCAGAGCCGGTGATGAGCACCAGGCCCTTTTTGTTGTCCGCCAGACTCAGCACGCTCTCGGGAATGCCGAGCTTTTTGGGGTCGGGCAGGCCGAAGTGGATCACCCGGATGACCGCGGCAAGCGAGCCGCGCTGCCGGAAGACATTGACACGAAAGCGGCCCAGCTGCGGCACGGCAAAGGAGAAGTCGTCGTCGAGGCCCTTGTCGAGATTGCCGCGGTCCCGGCGGCTCAGCTCATAGACCGCGTCCACCAGCTCGCCGATGCGGTCGGGCATGAGAAAGCCCTCGGGCATGCGCAGCTGTCTGCCGCCGCATTTGAAGGTCACGGGAAGGCCGGCGACCAGGAAGATGTCCGCCGCGTCCAGCTCCGTTGCTTTCTGTAAGATTTCCAGTAATTCCATATCAATCTCCAAACCGGAAGCCGCCGTCCCAGACGTCCAGCTCGGTATCCTCCTCCCAGTCCTTGTCCATGCGCCAGGCGACCGGTTCCCACCCGTCCGCGCTCTTCTTCACGCCGATGTGCAGATGCGCCCCGTCCTTCTCGAGATCGGTCCACCAGACGCCGTTTGCGTCCCGCTCCATGTCCAGCATGCCGGGGTCGGAATCCTGCAGCTCCGCCAGCAGTTCCTGCCCCTCCGCTTCCAACAAATAGCGCTCAGAGACGGTCTGGGCGTATTTCTCCGCCAGGCGCAGATCCGCCCGGGCGGTGGTGAAGCTCAAAATGGCCAGCACCGTCAGGCAGATGCTGATCACCGTCAGCAGCAGGGCCAGGGGCCCCAGCTTGATGGGTACCTGCTTCACGGGCTCACCTCCTTCCAGAGCGCCGCGGTCTCCAGCTCATAGACGGGGGCCTCCGCCCCCTGCCGGAAGACCTGAATATGCCCCTGCACGAGGCCGCTTTCCTCCACCGTGCAGCACACGTCCACCCGCAGCTCGCCGGCGGGGTCCGGGCGCATATCCGTGTCGTAGCGGGCAGCGACCCCCAGGGTGTCCGGCAGGGCGGCGGCGTTGCCGTTTTCGTTCAAAAGCGCCAGCAGCTCCTCCGGCCCCTCCGCGGCGGAGAACGCCTCGGCGGCGTTGGCAGCCAGGGTCACGCTGTTGGTCAGGCGCTTGGCCTCCACACTCTGCGTCCGGCCGAGGCCGAAGACCTGGGTCAGGATCAGAATGATGCCGATGAAGACCACGATCAACAGCAGGGTCTCCAGATAAAAGGCGGTGATGTGTCCGTTTTTCTTCATGCCGCGCCTCCGCTTCTCAGGTGCAGCAGCACCTGGCCTTCGTCCGTGGTGACGCGCAGCAGGCCCGCCGCCGGGGTCTCCACGGAGAAGACAGCGGTCTGGCCGATGGTCTGGGCCTCCTCCGGATTCAGTTCGGAGCCCGCGGGGCCGTAGTCCTCCAGCAGACGGTTCTCCAGGCGGTAGATCCGCAGGGCGTAGCCGCTCTCGCCGTCGTCCAGGACAAGGATCTGCCCGTTCTCTTCCTCCACGATATGGACGGCGCCGGCGGCGTCATAGCCCTTGACCGCAGCCGCGAGATAGGCAAGCTGCGCCCGGGTCCCGTCGTTTCGCTCCTGGAGCGCCACGGTGTTGCGGTAGCTCTGGGCGCCAAAGACCACCAGCAGGAAAAAGCCCGCCAGAAACAGCGCCGCGATGCCGATGGTATACAAGCCCAGCGGGGACGTGCCCTCACGCTTCACAGGCTTTTCCTCCTCTCCGCTTCTCTCTCATCGCCTGCTTGTCACCCGGATCGTGGGCGGCAGGTTGGAGGCGAAGGCGTCATAGGTCACATAAAAATCCTCGGTATTGATCTGCAGGCCGTAATTGTCCTGCAGATATTCCAGGTTGGGGGGATAGACCCCCTCCACGGCGTAGCACTGCAGGGCGCTGCGCTGCACCGCGTCCCGGATGGCGGCGGCGCTCTCCTCCCCCAGATCCCGGCCGGAGCGGCCAAAGGCCAGAAAGCCGAGCAGCACCGCAAGCAGGATCACCAGCGGCAGCCAGAGCAGGTGCCGCCGGGACTTGGCTTTGTCCGAATACATGACTGCGCCCCCCGCTCACGCCACGGCGTTCATCATGCCGATCAAGGGCAGCATGGCGCTGAGCAGGGACAGGCCCACCGTCACCATCAGCACGCCCGAGAGCAGCGGGTCCACGATGCCGACCAGCCGGTCGACCAGCGCGCCGCAGCTGCCCTCCAGCAGCTCCGTGAGTCTGCCCAGCACATGCTCGAGACTGCCACTGCGCTCGCCGGCCAGCAGCATCCGGCCGTACACCGGCTCAAACAACGCCTCGTCATAGGCGGCCTGGGCGATGCTGTGGCCCTCCTCCATGCGCCGGGCGCAGCTTTTCAGCTTTTCCTCCAGCGGAGCGTAGTCCGTCATGGGGATGGAGTTCAGCACCGCCTCGTCCTGCATCTCGCCCGAGGCCAGGAAGGTGGCCAGCGCCGAGGTAAAGCGGAACTTGGCCATGGTCTCCAGGATCTGCCGGCAGAGGGGGATCTTCTCCAGCAGGGCCTCCACCTTCTCCCGCTGGCCGCGGTTCCAGAGCATCAGGCCCGCGGCCAGGGCCAGGGCGATGACGATCATCACCGCCAGCGCGATATAGCAGAACACATAGGCCCAGCGCACATAGCTGTAGGAGGAGGCCGAGAGGCTGCCCGTCAGCTTGTTGTACACGTCCGTAAAGGCCGGCAGCACCATCACCAGCAGCACCAGCAGCACCGCGATGATCAGCCCCAGCATGGCCGCCGGGTAGGTCACCGCGTTTTTCAGCTTCTCGGAGATGGTCTTCTGGTCGGCGTAGTAGCGCGCCAGGCGGAAGAGGATGTCCTCCAGCCGGCCCGAGCTTTCGCCCGCGGCGATCATTCTGAGGGCATAGTCCGGGAAGATGCCGGTCTCCTCCATGGCCGCGGCCAGGCCCGAGCCCTGCTCGACCTGTTCCCTCATCACCTGGAGCCCCTGCTCCAGCAAACCGCCGCTGAGCTCCCTTCCGCTCTGCAGCAGGGCGATGGCCTCATCCGTCTGAATGCCGGCCTGCACCATCATGGCCATGCTCTCGCAAAAGGCGCTGACGCCCAGGTAATCCAGTTTCCGTTTGCTCATGATTCTCACCCGTTCCTCAAGATTCATCCGATCTGTCAATAATAATACACATCCGCGTAGTTGCTGCCATCGCCGATGAACTGGCTGTCCGCGCCGTTGGCGGCAAAGGTCAGATCCAGCCGCACCCAGGAGTTGGCCGATACCTCGAACGACACCGTCACCCAGCCCGTCTCCTCCGTGTAGAACATGTTCCAGGCGTGGTAGAGCTGGTCGGGCGCAACGTAGCCGAAGACCATTCTGGTGGGGATGCCCTGGCTTCTCAGCATTGAGGCGGCCAGCGCCGCGTAGTCAAAGCAGATGCCCTTGCCGCTCAGCATGGTCCGGTCCGGCACCGGCAGGTACCCCGACTTCACTGTGCGCGCCAGCTCCTCGTCATAGCGTACGGTCTGGCACACGAAGCCGTAGACTGCCGCCACCAGGCCCAGGGGCGTCCCGGCGGTTTTCGCCAGCTCCGCCGCCTTTTTGACACAGGCGGAGTCGGCGTTGTAGTTTACATAATCGCTTGGCCGCAGGAAGGGGGCAAAGGGGTCGCTCAGCTTGACATCCACGGTGCGGGAAAAGAGTTCGGCGTACTTCTTGTCCACCACGTTCTCCATCACCCGAAAGCGGTACTCCCCATCCCCGCACTGAAGCGGGAAAATCGATGGTGTCCCGTCGGAGGCCAGGTTGTAGTTGTAGGTCTCCTCCCCCTTGACCACCTGGAACTTGAGCCGTTTGTCCGACTGGGCAGAGACAGCCACCACCCCGTCGCTCACAGCGGAGAGATCCAGCATCACCCGTTGGCCCGTCTCGGCCAGCTCCGGATGAAAGGCGGCCTCCTCCATGGGCGGGGCCACATAGGGTCCGGCCTCGGCTTCAGGTTCCGCCGCCGCGGCAGTTTCCTGCTTTTTCTCAAAGAGGGAGCCGATGGCGGGCGTAGCCGCGCTCTGCCGCAGCACGCCCCCGGCGGAGGGCGCGGCACAGCCGCCCAGCAGCAGGCTCAGCGCCAGCAGCCACAGGCATATTCTGTTGCGCAAGAGGACCTCTCCCCTTTCGGTCCCATCGGGCATTTGTATCAAAATTTATTATAAATGAAATCCCCCCGGATTTCCACTGATTTTTTAACTTCCATGCTGTTTCATTGAAATTGTGAACAGTTTATGAAATATGTCATATTTCAAAATTTTCCTATTGACACACTTTTGAATCTGTGCTATGCTCTGTTCACAACCGAAAAGGAGGCACACGCATGGCCACTGTATATATTCCTGACAGAGACGCGCTTCCGGCGGCGCTCAAAGCGCTGCAGCCGGGAGACTGCATATTGACCGACAGCTTCGCCTGCGTGGCGGGATCCTCCAGGGAGCTTGCCCGGCTGGTGACACGACTGGCCGAGATGCAGGCGGATTTCAAAAGCAGCCGGGAGGGTGTGGACACCACCGGGGCCAAGGGCGAGTTTTTCATCCGGGTCTGCCGGGAGCTGGCCGCCCTGGACCGGGAGGAGCAGAAAGCGCACCGCCGCGAGGGCATCGAGCGCGCCAGAGAGGACGGCAAGTACAAGGGCCGCCGCCCCATCGCCGTGGACGAGACGCTTTTTGACCGCGTGGTGGAGCGCTGGCGCAGCGGGGAGATCACCGCGCGCCAGGCCATGGGCGAGCTGGATCTCAAGCCCAACACCTTCTACAGAAGGATCAAAGAACGGGAGGAACAGAAAATGAAAGACTATAAGAAAATGGAAAAGACCATCCGCAGCGAGCTGCGCGAGAGCACCAGGCAGAGCAAGAAGGCCATGGACGAGCTGAAAAAGCAGGTCCGGACCGAGGCCAAGGAGATCAAGAAGGCCGCCGGGGACAAGCTGGACGCCCACGACGTGGAGAAGGAGATCCGCCGGGAAAAGCTGCGCGCCGAGCTGGAGCACAGCGACGATCTGCGCCAGATGAAAAAGGACGTAGAGAGTGAGGCGGCCGAGCTCAAAAAGCTGCTGAACGACAGCGCCGCGACCGAATAATTGACATAATATTGTTTTCATAACGCACTCCCGCTTTTCTAAAAAGCGGGAGTGCGTTTTTGTCTCGGAAAAGGGACCGTCCCCCCTTGCTTTTTCCTCGGCGCGGGAATATAATGCCTTGGCTTTTGAAAGGCAGTGATCTCTTTTTCCATGGACGACAGAACCGATCTGACGCAGGGGAGCATCATGAGCAAGCTCCTCCGCTTTTTCTTTCCCATTCTCTTCGGCATGCTGTTTCAGCAGTTGTACAACACCGTGGACGCCATCGTGGTGGGCCGCTGTGTCGGGCCTGAAGCCCTGGCCGCCGTGGGCGGCAGCCCGGCGGTGCTCACCAATCTGGTCATCGGCTTCTTCTCCGGCCTGGGTGCCGGCGCCACCGTCATCATCTCCCAGTATTTCGGCGCGAGGGAGGATGAACAGCTCAGCCGCGCCGTCCATACCATTCTCGCCTTCTGCGTGCTCTGCGGCGTTTTGCTCACTGTGGTGGGCTGGTTCAGCGCCGTCTGGTCGCTGCGCCTGGTGAAGACCCCGGAGGACATCCTGGCCCCCTCGGCGGAGTATCTGCGGCTGTTCTATCTGGGCAGCACCGCCCTGCTGCTGTTTAACATCGGCTCCGGTATCCTGCGCTCCATCGGCGACTCCAAGTGGCCGCTGTTTTTCCTCGCCGTCTGCTGTGTGCTCAACATCGGGCTTGACCTGCTGTTTGTGGCGGTCTTCTCCTGGGGCGTGGCGGGCGTGGCCTGGGCCACGGTGCTGTCCCTGAGCTTTTCCGCGTTGCTGATTCTCCTGCATCTGAGCCGGGCCCGGGGCCCCTGGCAGTTGAAATGGCGTGAGCTCCGGATCCACCCGGGCTCCCTGCGCCGGATCCTGACGCTGGGCATTCCCTCGGCGGTGCAGGGCTCCATGTACAGTCTCTCCAACATTATCATCCAGACTGCCGTCAACCGCTTCGGCACCACCGTGGTGGCCGCCTGGACGGCCACAGGCAAATTTGACGGCATCTTCTGGGTCACCAGCAGCGCCATGGGTGCCGCCCTGTGTACCTTTGTGGGCCAGTGCTACGGCGCGGGCAAGTTCGACCGGATGCGTGAAGGCGTGCGCAAGTGGCTGTTTTTCGCTCTGCTGGTCTCGTTCAGTATTTCCGCCTTCATCCTGGGCTTTGGCCGCTGGGCCATGCGCCTCTTTGCCGACGATCCGGCGGTGCTGGACTACGCGGTGGAGATGCTGTGGTACTTTGCCCCCTTCTACTTTATCTGGATCTTCATCGAGATCTTCTCCAACGCCCTGCGCGGCGCCGGCGATTCCCTGACCCCCATGGTCATCTGTCTGGTGGGCGTGTGCCTGCTGCGGGTGCTCTGGATTCTTTTTGTGGTGCCCCACTGGAACACCATCCGGACCGTCAGCATCAGCTATCCCGTCACCTGGAGCGTGACCGCTCTGGTCTTTGCCATTTACTACAAGCACGGGCGCTGGTTAAAAAGCCGCGGCGAACCCACCGCCAGCATCTGATCGTTCAAACAGCGCCTCTGCCCGGTGGGCGGAGGCGCTGCATTTTTCCAGCCCCGCCGTGAAAAAGCAGCTTGCCAGGGAGTGCGGGTTTGGGCTATACTTTGAATATCTACGGGTACGAAGGGCTCCTGAACACATGAAAACAGAGTATCGCAAAAACGGAAACGACTTTACCCAGGGCAGCATCGGGGGCGCGATTTTGCACATGGCCATCCCCATGATGCTGGCCCAGCTCATCAACGTCCTTTACAGCGTGGTGGACCGCATGTACATCGGCCACATTCCGGTCGAGGGCAGTCTGGCCCTGACCGGCATCGGGATCTGCGCCCCCATTCTCTCGCTCATCTCGGCCTTTTCGGTGCTTTTCGGCGCCGGCGGCGGGGCGCTCTGCTCCATTGCCCGCGGAAAGGGCGATGACAAGGAGGCGGAGGAGATCATGGGCTGCGCGCTGACGCTGCTGCTGATCTCCGGTCTGGTGCTGACCGCCGTGAGCGAAGCCTCGCTGCGGCCGCTGCTGTACCTCTTCGGCGCAAGCGACACCACCTACCCCTACGCGGAGGCCTACGGCCGGGTCTACACCGCCGGTACGCTCTTTGTCATGCTCAGTCTCGGGATGAACTTCTTCATCAACGCTCAGGGCTTCTCCCGCGTCGGGATGGGGACGGTGCTGGCTGGTGCGGTGTTGAATATCGTGCTCGACCCGATCTTCATCTATCTGCTGCACATGGGCGTCCGGGGCGCGGCCCTCGCGACCATCCTCTCCCAGGCCGCAGCGGCAGCATTGGTGATGGCGTTTTTGCTGAGCAAGAAGGCGCTGCTGCGGCTGCGCAGAGACAATCTCCGCCCCCGCGCCGCCACCGTGCGGCAGATCGTGATGCTGGGCTTTGCCAACTTCATCATGAACGTCACCAACAGTCTGGTGACCATCTCCTGCAACGTACAGCTCCGGCGCTACGGCGGGGATCTGTACGTGGGAGCCATGACGGTCATCAACTCCATCCGTGAGGTGGTGCTGATGATCGTCCACGGCCTGACCCAGGGGGCCCAGCCCGTGCTGGGCTACAACTACGGCGCCCGGGTCTACAGCCGGGTCCGCAGCGGCATCCGCTTCACCGCCGTGGGCGTGGTTCTCTACGCCGTCTGCGCCTGGGGCGTCCTGATGCTCTTTCCCCGGCCCATCATCTCCATCTTCACCGAGGAGGAGGCGCTGATGGCGATCACGGTACGGGCCGCGCGCATCTTCTTCATGGGCTACGCGCTGATGGCGCTGCAGTCCACGGGCCAGTGCGTATTTGTCGCTCTGGGCCGCTCGAGCCAGGCCATCTTCTTCTCCCTGCTGCGCAAGGTATTCGTGGTGGTGCCGCTGGTGTTTCTGCTTCCGCTCTTCTTCGGCGCGGAGGGCGTGTTCCTCTCCGAGCCCATCTCCGATCTCATCGGGGGCGTGGCCTGCTTTACCACCATGATGCTCACGGTCTACCGCAGGCTGCCGCGGGACGGCGAGCCGCCGGTCTGACGCCACGCCGCACGAAAGAAACACACGATCTCCGGGAGGCTTCACTTATGAAAAAAACCATCGGGATCCTGTCCCACCGGCGGGCCATGGCAGACTTCTACGCCGGGATCTTCCGGGAGCTGCTGGGCGAAAAGCAGCCTGCGGTACGCCTGAACGTAAACTTTCCCCGGGGCATCGACCTTGCCATCCCGGTGGGCAAGCCGGTTCTGGTGCCAAAGTGCGCGGCGCAGCTTGAGGACATCGGCTCGAGACTGCCGGGCACCAGCACCATCTGCGGCGGGGAGGGGCTTCCCTGAAGTCGCCTGTATAAAGAAACGGGATAAAATGGATTGAATCAATCCATTTATCCCGTTTCTGTGTTTCTTTTTTCTTGCGAAGTCCTCCCCCTTTCCCAATAACGGGGAACGGAAGGTTCGATACGAGAACCTCATAAAAGCCCTTTCCTCGCTGAAAGGTTTTGATGCCCATGAAGGGCGCGCAGAGGTTCTGAATGAGACGGATTTTCAGCGCCTTCGCGCTGAAAATGCCCCGGGAAACGCGGCTTATCTGATGAAAGATTTGAATCAGATAAGCGTATCAGCGTCTGCGGTCGTTGAGGATGATAACAAAGCGCAGCAGCTGCATCAGCGTGGTGGCCAGGGCCGCCACATAGGTCAGGGCCGCGGCGGTCAGCACCTTCTTGGCGCCGTTGTATTCCTCGCCCTCCAGCAAGCCCATGCCGTCGATGGTGCGCAGGGCACGGCGGCTGGCGTCAAACTCCGTGGGCAGCGTCACAAGCTGGAACAGGGCGCAGAGCCCGTAGGCCGCGACGCCCAGGTAGGCCAGGTAGATCAGCTGCGGGATAAAGCCGCAGAGGACCAGGCCCGCGATCAAAAGCGGGACAGAGAGCTTGGCGCCGATGTTGGTGGCCGGGATGATGGCCTGCCGGATCTTCACCGGCAGATAGTTCTCCGCGTTCTGGATGGCGTGGCCGACCTCATGGCACGCCACGCCCACCGCCGCGGTGGAGGTGCCGCTCCAGACCCCGTCGGACAGGCGCACGACTCTAGCCTCCGGATCGTAGTGGTCGGTCAGCTCCCCGCTGATGCGCTCGACGGGGATGTCCCGCAGACCGTTCGCGTCCAGCACCCGCCGGGCTGCGTCCGCTCCGGTGAGCCCCCGGCTGTTGAGCTGCTTTGCGTATTTCTTGTAGGTGTGCTTCACGTTCCAGCTGGCCCACAGCGACAGGATCACCGCCGGCAGAACCAGCACAATATAGGTCATATCCAGATACATATTCTCGCTTCCTTTCTATTCGATGCAGGCGCGGACAAAGCCCTCCATCTCGTTGAGATAGCGCTCCGGCTCCCGGCCGAAGGAGCTGATGTGCTCGGCCCCGGTGTAGGAGGAGCGCAGCTTTCTGGCCGCGCAGGCGGTGTAGCAGAGATCCAGGTTGTCATAGAGCACCAGCTTGTCGGCGCTGCCGTGGATGAAGAGCACCGGCGTTTTGCAGCGCCCCAGGGCGTTTTCCACCGAGTAGCGCACGGAAAAGCCTTTGAAGAGGCGGCAGTAGAGATCCAGCACGCCCGTGAAGAACGGGACGAAGGGGACCTTCGGCAGCATCAGGCGGCAGGCGGTCTGCAGCTGGTCAAAGAGATTGAGATAGCCGCAGTCGCACACCGCGCCTTTGACGTTCTCCGGCAGCGTTTCCCCCAGGGCGCCCATGACGGTGTTAGCCCCCATGGACCAGCCGTAGAGCACAATCTTCCCGCCGGGCTTTTCCCGGTTGATCCAGTCGATCCACCCGAGCAGGTCGAAGCGCTCCCGCACCCCCATGGTAAAATACGCGCCCTCGCTCTTTTTATGCCCCCGCTGGTAGATGAGCAGGGCGTTCATGCCTTTTGCGCAGAAGGGCGACGCGATGCCGGTCAGCTCCTCGGGCCCGCCCTGATAGCCGTGGCAGAAGAGCAGCGTCGTGTCCCCGCCCCGGTCGTAGAACCAGCCGCGGAGCTTCAAGCCGTCCCGGGAGGTGATCTCCACCAGCTTTTTCTCCGGGCTGTCAAAGAACGCCCGATCGCGGATCATCACGATGGGGTCGCCCTCCCCCAGACCGCTCTCCCAGTCATAGGGCTTGTCGACGCGGCTGAAGGTGAAGCGGAAAAACCAGCGCCCGACAAGATAGAGCAGCACGAGTACCAGCGCGAGAATCAGGATCAGCAGCAGAACGGACATGGCGGCCTCCCGTTATTCCAGGTTGAAGTTCTTTTCATAGGCGGC
Source organism: uncultured Eubacteriales bacterium (assembly GCA_900319835.1). Next base: position 23,621 of record ONPY01000020.1, read on the forward strand.
AATGACCGCGTCCATCACCGCCGCGCGGAAGCCCCGCTCCTCCAGCACGCGCACGCCCTGGATGGTGGTGCCGCCGGGGGAACAGACCGCGTCCTTCAAAACGCCGGGATGCTTGCCGCTTTCCAGGCAGAGAGCCGCCGAGCCCAGCAGCATCTGAGCCGCCATCTCCTGGGCCTGCTTTCTCGGCAGGCCGCAGGCCACGCCGCCGTCCGCCAGGGCCTCGATGAAGAGGTCGGCAAAGGCCGGGCCACAGCCGGAGACGGAGGAGCCCGCGTCAATCAGCCGCTCCTCCAGCTTCAAAAAGCGCCCCGCGGCGCCCATGGCCCGGAGGAACGCTTCCTCCTCCCCCGCAGTGACGCCGGGGCCGGGGCTGTAGAGGATCATCCCCTGGCCGATGGAGGCCGGGGTGTTGGGCATGATGCGGATGACGGGGTACGTCCCGCCCAGCAGGCCCAGCAGCTTCTCGATTGAGGTGCCCGCCGCCATGGTTACAAGGACGAAGCGGCCTTCCCTCGCCTTCAGCAGCGGCGCGAGCGTCTCGGCCAGTCCCGGCAGCATCTGGGGCTTGACGCCGAGGAAAAGATAGTCCGCCTCGCGCACCAGCTGTTCCGTATCGACAGCCTCGGCGCCGATCTCCCTGGCCAGCGCCTCCGCCTTGGACTGGGTGCGGTTGAAGAGCAGGACACGGTTTTCCGCGTTCTTCGCCGCGGCACGGGCCAGCGCGCCGCCCATGTTTCCCGTTCCGATAAAACCGATTGTCGGCATAATCATCCCTCCAGGTTTTTCTTTTTATATATTATATCCGCTTCCCCTCACGGGCGCAAGCCAAATCGTTGTGCGGCGCATCTTTTCCGCTCTTGCCCCGAAGGACGGGCTATGCTAGAATGGGGAAAACATACGGGAGGTTTTTCCATGGCTCTCAACACCGATCCCAAACTGCAAAATCAGGTCATCTACAGCATCTACGTCCGCGCCCACACGCCGGAGGGCAGCTTCCGGGCCATCGTGCCGGATCTGGACCGCATCCGCGATCTGGGTACAGACATCATCTGGTTCATGCCCATCCACCCCATCGGCGCGGAGGGAAAGAAAGGCAGTCTCGGCTGCCCCTATGCAAACCGCGACTACCGCACAGTCAACCCCGCCTACGGCACCATGGAGGACTTTCGGGCGCTGGTGGACGAGATTCACCGCCGCGGCATGAAGGTGCTGATCGACGTGGTCTACAACCACACTTCCCCGGACTCCACCCTGTTTCATGACCACCCTGAGTTTTTCTACTGCCTGCCCGACGGGCGTCCCGGCAACAAGGCGGGCGACTGGGCGGACGTGATCGATCTGGACTACTCAGTCCCCGCGCTCTGGGACTATCAGATCGAGAGCCTGTGCCAGTGGGCCGGGCTCGTGGACGGCTTCCGCTGCGACGTGGCCTCGCTGGTGCCGCTGGACTTTTGGAAAAAGGCCCGGGCCGAGGTGGCAAAGGTCAACCCCGGCTGCATCTGGCTGGCCGAGTCGGTCCACGCGCTCTTTGCCAACCGGGTGCGGGCCATGGGCTTTCACGCCGCCCGGGACCCGGAGCTCTTTGACGCCTTTGACATGGAGTATGATTACGACATCTGGGAGGGCTTTGAGCGTTTTGTCACCGGCCGCGGCCCCCTCTCCGGCTACCTGGAGCTGCTGAACATCCAGGAGGCCATGTACCCCGCGGGCTACAACAAGATGCGCTGCCTTGAAAACCACGACCAGCCCCGCATCGCCTCGCGGATAAGCGACCCGCTCGCCCTGGAAAACTTCACGGCCATGCTGTATTTCCTCAAGGGCGCGACCCTGCTCTACGCCGGGCAGGAGTTTGCCTGCACCCACCGCCCCTCCCTCTTTGAGCGGGAGGTTTTTCCCCGGGATACGGGCCGAGACTTAAGCCCGCTGCTCAAAAAGCTCGCCGCGGTCAAGCGCCTGCTGGGGGCCGACGACGCTTTCTTCGCCTCCGGGGACGACGAGAGCGGCATCGCCCTGATGGAGCGCGTAAACGCCGAGAGCAGGAAGCTCGGCGTCTTCTCCCTGCAGGGCAACCCGGGCGCAATCGCCGTGGATTTGTCAGATGGCAATTATGTAAACCGCATCGATGACCGCGCCGTGCCCGTGAAGGATGGGCAGCTGCTGTCAGACGGGAAGCCCATCGTTCTGATCCTCCCCCGCTGAGATCGTATACGCACGTTCGCCCCGCCGATGGCGGGGCGAACATTTTTTATTTCATCAGCATAAGCCAGTCGTCGTCCATGGGACTGAGGAAGGGCACGGGCTGCACCGGAGCGGGTGTGGGCGTCGGCGGAGCGGGTGTGGGAGGTGGGGCCGGGGTCTCGGCAAGAGTCAGCCAGTCCTCTGCCGGGGCCGGCGTGCGGACGGGCATGGGCGCCGGCGTCCAGACCGGGGCATCCCAGGTTTCCTCCTCGGGCTCCGGCTCCCCGGCCAGCGCCTCGGGCGCCGGGCGGCGGCTCATATCAAAGTAGGAGAGCCCCTGCAGGGCGGTGGTGCAGCAGACCTCGCCGTTGTGCAGATAGACCAGGTCCAGTTGTCCCTCCCCGATGGGCACGGTGCCGGGGTTGAGCGTGGAGTTGATCAGCTTCAGCCAGTCATAGAGATCGAGGAAGGTGTAGCTCAAGTCGTGGACAGTGGCCGGGGTGTTGGGGGCGGTGTAAAAACGGATGTCCTCGCTTTTGCAGCGCATGAGCTGGCGGGCAAACCAGGCCATGTTGGCGGCGGAGAGGTTGGTGTCCGTGCTCTGGGCCAGGATCGCCGCCACCTGGGGCACGTTCGGGATCTTGCCCAATTGGATAAACTGGTCGGCCGCAGCCTTGAGAAAATCGTGCTGGACCGAGATGCGGTCGATGTCCCCGTTGATGTAGCCGCTGCGGTAGCGGCAGAGCCACATGGCCTGCTCGCCGCTGAGCTTCTGGTAACCCGGCTCCAGGTCGATGACGGGGCCCTGGTCATAGTACATGCGCTGCGGCACCTCATACCAGATGCCGCCCATGGCGTCCACCGCCCGCTGAAAGGCGTCGAGGTCGATCACCGCGTAGCAGTCCACATCAAAGCCTACCAGCTTCTTGATATGGCGCAGCAGCGCCTCGCTGCCGACGCCCCCGTTGTTGACCGCGCCCCAGTAGACGCTGTTGAGCTTGCGAACCGGGGTGTTGACGTTGATGAGCGTATCCCGCGGGATGCTGACAAAATTGGCTGTGTGGCGCACCGTGTCAAGCTTGCCGACCATGATGGTGTCGGTGTTGCCGGTGCCGTCGTCGCTTCCGGCAAGGAGCAGGGTGTAGACCCCGTCCTGCCGCGCGGTGTCAAAGGCTTTGCCGCTCTCCGCCGCGGGTCGGGCCGAGGCGGAGACCGCTGGGGTCTGTGTTTCGCGGTCCCAGAGCTCCGGCTGGGCGGCCGCCACGGGCGGCTTCTCCCACGCAGAGTAAAGCAGCACGGCGCCCAAAACCGCCGCTCCCAGTCCGCCTAGCCCCGTCAGGGCCCATCTGATCCATTTTCTTCCACGCATCTCTCCGCTTTTCCTCCTCCGGGCATTGTGTTCTTACCCGGAAGTATGTCCCAAATCCCCGGAAAACATTCACAAAGATTTTTGAGCCTCGCTTTTGGATTCTGTTGGGTTTTACCGAAATGCGGCGAAGGCATTGACTTCAACGCCAAAAAGTGCTAAAGTCAGGCCAACCTAACAAGGGAGACTCATCATGACCAACGTTCGCTTTGCTTTCGCATACCGCTATTCCTATTACTTTTATGGCAAAAGTAATAGCGGTTTGTGCTGCAAAGATTGCTGAGGTCCGGATTTGAAATAGGAATTTTCAATTCCAAGACGACGCCGCACAGACTGCTGTCTGTGCGGCGTCGTTTTTTCTCCCCTGCCACGGAAAGCCACTTGCACATTTCGATAAAAAGGAGAATACAAACATGAAAAAGCTTGTCACTTGGATCCTTGCCCTTTCCTTCGTCTTTATGCTGGCCGCCTGCGGAAGCAGCGCCAGCGCTCCCGCAGCGACGGCCGCCCCCGACGCCGCGCCTGCCGCGGCCGCCGATGACGGTTTCACCGTCGGCATCTGCCAGCTGGTCCAGCACCCCGCGCTGGACGCCGCCACCGAGGGCTTTAAAGAAGCCCTTGTGGAAAAGCTGGGCGACAGGGTCAGCTTCATTGAGCAGAACGCCTCCGGCGACTCCGCCCTCTGCTCCACCATCTGCAGCCAGTTTGTGAGCGAGGAAGTGGACCTGATCATGGCAAACGCCACCCCGGCCCTGCAGGCCGCGGCCTCCGCCACCGCCTCCGACGGTGAGCGCATCCCCGTCCTTGCCACCTCCATCACGGACTTTGCCTCCGCCCTCGCCATTGACGACTGGACCGGTGTCACCGGCACCAACATCTCCGGCACTTCCGACCTGGCCCCTCTGGGCGGGCAGGCCGAGCTGCTCCACGAGCTCTTCCCCAACGCTGAGACCGTGGGTATCCTCTTCTGCGACGGCGAGGCCAACTCCCTCTACCAGGTCAACGTCATCCAGCCGGTGCTGGAGGACATGGGCTACGAGGTCAAGCGCTTCTCCTTCTCCGATTCCTCCCTCGTCTCCTCCGTCACCGAGACCGCCTGCTCCGAGTGCGACGTGCTCTACATCCCCACCGACAACACCGCCGCCTCCTGCGGCGAGGCCATCCACAACGTGGTCTTGAAC
>ONPY01000148.1 GCA_900319835.1 uncultured Eubacteriales bacterium
CGCGTCAAGGCCTTCGCAGCGTCCTTCCCGGGCACCTGACGGGCGGCGCTGTTGTAGTCGCGCTTCACGGTGTCGAAGTCCACGTTCTCCTTGTCAAAGGCGCGGTAGGTCAGCCGGTCGCGGCCGATCACCAGGCTCTGGCCGGGATGGACGTAGCGGTGGATGGAGATGGCGGCCTGCTTGCCCTGGGCGATGGCGTCAATGGCAAACTTGGGACCGGTGTAGGCGTCGCCGCCCACAAACACGTCGGGCTGCGCGGTCTGGTAGGTGACCTCGTCGGCCAGCACGCGGCCCTTCTCGTCGGTCTTGAGCTCGCCCAGATCCAGCGTGCCCAGGTCGATACGCTGACCGATGGCGGCCAGCACCGCGTCGCACTCGATGGTACCGGCGTCGCAGACGAAAGCGGCGACCTTGCCGTCCCTGCCCTGGATCTCCACGGGCTTGTGCTCGAAGAGGAACTTCACGCCCTCTTCCCTGGCCTCGGCGACCTCGGCGGGATCGGCGGGCATGTCGCTCTCCTTACGGCGGTAGGCGACGGTCACGTCCGCGCCCAGGCGCACAGCGGTGCGGGCCACGTCCATGGCCACATTGCCGCCGCCGACCACGACGACCTTCTTGCCGATGGCGGGTCTGGCACCGGCGTTGACCTCGCGCAAAAAGTCGATGCCGCCCCAGACGCCCTCCAGCTCCTCGCCGGGAATGCCGAGGGAGGCGGACTTCTGCGCGCCGACGGCGAGGTAGAACGCGTCAAAGCCCTGCTTGCGCAGCTCGTCGAGCGTGACGTCCTTGCCGACCTCCACGCCGCAGCGGAAGATGACGCCCAGCTCCTTGAGCACGTCGATCTCGGCGTCGAGGACGTTTTTCTCCAGCCGGAAGCTGGGAATGCCGTAGCGGAGCATGCCGCCGGGCAGCTCGTTCTTGTCGAAGACGGTGACCTTGTAGTTGTCAGCGGCCAGGAAGTAGGCGCAGCTCAGGCCGGCGGGGCCGGCGCCGATGACGGCGACCTTCTTGTCGCTGAAATCATAGATCTTGTGGGGGACAAAGCGGGTGTCGCGATCCAGCTCCCTGTCGGCGATGAAGCGCTTGACCTCATCGATGGCGACAGCCTGGTCAAGGCAGCCGCGGGTGCAGACGTCCTCGCACTTGCGATTGCAGATGCGGCCGCAGACGGCGGGCAGGGGGTTCTCCTTCTTGATCAGCTCCAGCGCCTCCAGGTATCTGCCCTGGGCGGCCAGCTTCAGGTAACCCTGTACGGCGATGTGGGCGGGACACGCGGTCTTGCAGGGCGCGGTGCCCTCGGGAGCCACATACTCGCGGTTGGTGCGGTGCTCGGGATTCCAGTGCTCGGGAGTCCACTCAATGTCGTCGGGCAGCTCCTTGTGCTCATGGACAATGGGGGTCTTGGCGCAGAGCTTCTGGCCCATCTGGATGGCGTTGTTGGCGCAGTGGTCGGTGCACTGGCCGCAGGCCACGCACTTGGCCTCGTCGATCTCGGCCACGTAGTTGCTGGCGGAGGTGGCGGGAGTGTTGTAGTACTGGCTGACACCGAGGGCCAGGCAGCTCTCGGTCATGCAGTTGCAGATAGCGAAGGTCTCACCCTGGTGCAGGGTGGTGATCTGGTGGACGCAGCCGCGCTCCTCGCACTTGGCGACCAGCGCCTTGGCCTCGGCCACGGTGCAGGGCTTGCCCTTGCCGGTGCGGTTGAACATATCACCCACATGGCCCATGAAGATGCAGAGGCCCTCGTCCAGGTCGCCGCTGCCCTCGCCCATGAGTCTGCGCACGCGGCGGCACTGACACGGCGTGATGCTCAGATGGCCCTCGTTATCCTCCAGATACTTGCTGACGCGCTCGTTGTCGATCTGCTGGGCGTCGGCGGGGATGGCGCTCTCCACGGGGATGACGCGCATGATTCCCGCACCCATGGGGGTGTTGGGGGCGTGCTCGATCTGGCTGGTGGTGGCATGCTGATGGAAGGCGTAAGCGATTTCGGGGTGCGCAAGGCAGAACTTCTCATTGATCAGCAGAAACTCAAAAACGCCGGGGGTATAGGGCGGCAGGAGATAGATCTCCAGATTGACCTTCGGCACCACGACCTGCACCACGAGACCGATGTCGGTGATCTCGCGCAGGACCTCGCGGGTGCGCTTGACGGACATCTTGGCCTTGCGGGCGATAAACGGCACCAGTGAAGGCTTCATGCTGGTCAGGGCCAGCATGACTGCGATCTGCTCATCGGTGATCCACTTCTCAAAGACCTTGTACTCCGCGCAGTCGGGAGTGATCTTGTAGTGGCCGTCGTTGATTTTTTCGCACAGCTTGATCAGATTCTCTCTGACTTCCAAGTGGTTTTCCTCCTTGATTTATAAGCAGTTGTTGATGACAGGGGTCGGCTGTCAGTTTCTGAATCTTAGTTTATCTGTTTGGCGGAGGAATGTCAACGAAAGCTTTTGAAAAAGCCCGGATTTTGTACATCTTCGCCGCGCTTGTAAAAACCATTGTAGGTTTGTCAATGATGTGTTACAACGTTAGGAAAAGAAGAAAGGGCCTGTTTAGGTGAGAGCCAGCCGAGGGGACGCATGGGGAAATCGTTGTACT